>DATFRE010000668.1:0-8366 GCA_035263545.1 Dongiaceae bacterium | reverse complement strand
CCTTGCGCGGCCTCACGCCTTACGAAGCCATATGTAAGGCCTGGACCACAGAGCCTCAGCGCTTCATCTCAAATCCGATCCATCAAAGCCCGGGACTAAACACCTAATGCAAGTTTGTCGCCTGACGATGGCAATATCAAGAGAAGGCCCTCACCCGGAACGCCAGGATGCCCCAACCGGCGTCGAGATCGGGGTGCCGCGTTTGGGAGCTCCGAAATTACCTTCATTAGCACGCACCTGGCCCTTCGTTCTTTCTGGAACGCACTACAACCGAGCCCTTCACGTTGGTGCTGGATCAGGCGGCGGCCGGACGTCGGCGCACCCGGCCGTCCGAATCGGAGATGCAGAAGGCAAAGGCGGAATCGAGGCCGTTGGTGCTCGCTGCTTTCTCGCCTTTCGATCTGCGCTCGAACGATTCGGTCGAGGGCTTCCACCGCGCGGTCGTGGCGGCTAGGTCTGGCTGCACACGACCTTCCACAGACTGGCGATCGAATGCTCGACCGGCGTCTTGGCGGCCCAGCCCAGATCTTCGGCCACCTTCCGGCAATCGAGAACCACATACGGCACGTCGATGGCGCGGGCGGGGGCATGTTCGATTGCGATAGGCCGGCCGATCACCTGCGATATGAGGCCCAGCATGTCGATGATGCTGATGCCGACCCCAGATCCAATGTTCCACGTGGCGGCATCGTGCATCCGGTCCACCGCCGCGCGAACGATCGCTTCGGCCACGTTATCGGCGTCGACGAAGTCCCTGATCTGCGTGCCTCCGCCGAACAGACGGACGGAGGCCCCGTCTCGCGTGGCACGCAGGCCAACGCCGACGATGCCCTGACGAGCGTCTGTCTGCCAGTGTCCAACGGGGTTCGAAATCCTGAGGATCGCATAGCGGGTGTCGCGGGTACGGCCGACGAAACGGAGCCCTTCTTCGGCCAGAAGCTTACCGAGGCCATAGCCCGAAATGGGTCTGGTCGGCGCCGCCTCGCTTCGAGGCGTCGTGCCGTCACTGCCGTAGATGGTCCCCCCCGACGATAGAAGCACGATCTTGCACTTCGGTGAAATCTCGGCGACGCGGTGGAACAACTCGAGCGCAGGCTGCACGTTCTCCGGCAGCTCCCGCCAAGGCTCGTCGACGAATGTCGACGGCACGGAACGCCAGGTGAAATAGATGATGGCGTCCGCCTTGGCGATCGCGTCACTGCCGGCCGACGAGGCGAAATCCACAGCGTTCATCGCTTGAAGCGATGGCGTGAATCGCTTGAAGAGATCGCGATCGGGATTGCGGGACACAGCGATCGCGGGCCGGCCCTGGCGTTCGAGGACTTCTGCGGTATGCCGTCCGAGGAAGCCGTTCGCGCCGACCAGAATGATCATGCGTCGGCAACCCGTCGCCTGGCGCTGGACTTGCGTCCAGGGGAAGCCACGCGACGACAATCGGCCCATGGCATCTGCAAGAAGACAACGGCCGAGAAACGCGATGTCCTGGCTGTCACGCCGGGCCCCTCTGGAAAGTCAACATTCGTCCCCGTCTTGGATTCGCCCGCAGCGTTGCCGATATCGCCAACTCGTCCCGCTCGTTTGAAGCGTCCGCAGCGACTTGGGCAGTGCGAAGCCCGGTCATAGATACAAACTTCCCGGGTGAATGCAAAGGCGGCGATTTGCGCGGCCTTTCTCATTCCCACAGGCGCTATCACCTTCGCGGTGGCGTGGTGTAAGGTTTCGCCACGTCCCGCCAAGCATCCCCTGCCCCGGAGGTCCCCGATGTCGTTAACGTTCTATTACGGATCTGGCTCGCCCTTTGCCTGGAAGGTCTGGCTGGCCCTGGAGCACAAAGCCGTTCCCTACGAGTTACGGCTGCTGTCCTTCGATCGCGGCGACACCAAATCGCCGGAATTCCTGACGGTCAATCCGCGCGGCAAGGTGCCCACGATAGTCGATGAGGGTTTCGCCCTCTGGGAATCCGCTGCCATCGTCGAATATCTCGAGGAGCGCTATGCCCAGAATCCGCTCCTGCCCAAGGATGCTCATGGGCGCGCCAAGGCCAGACGGCTCGCGGGCGAGGCCGACAGCTATCTCGGTCCGTGCATCGGAAAACTGGCGGAACTCGCCCTCTTCAGCGAGACTCCGGCCCAGCCGGCGGAGATCGAGAAGGCCAAGGGCGAGATCCTGGCGGAATTGGCCCTGTGGGAGCGGCAGATGACGGGGCCCTATTTCCTGGGTGCCCTATCGCTGGCGGATTTTTCCGTCTTCCCGCATCTTCGCCTGCTCCGGCGCATCGAGGACCGCAAGCCAGGTCAGGGGATCCCCAATGACCGCCTGCCGGCGAAGCTGGCGGCATGGGTCAAGCAGATCGAAAGCCTGCCTTACTACGAGAAGACGATCCCGCCGCATTGGAAAGGTTGAGGCGCGTTCAGACCGCGATATCCGCGAACTGCCGGGCGGAGGCGGCCCAGGAGAATGTCAGGGCATGGGCCCGGCAGCGCTCGGGGTCGATCGCCAGAGCGGCGCGCGCCGCCGCACCCAGATCCTCCCGCAGAGAGCCCACGCCCGAGGCGCCGATCACATCGAGGGGCCCCGGCACGGGATAGGCGGCCACGGGGACGCCAGCCGCCAGCGACTCGAGCAGCACCAGTCCAAAAGTATCGGTCATCGAGGGGAAGACGAAGACATCGGCGGCGGCATAGTAACGCGCCAGCTCCTCGCCATGCTTGTAGCCGACAAAGCGCGCCTCGGGATAACGCCGCCTCAGCGACGCCAGCTGCGGGCCGTCACCAACCACATATTTTGTCCCTGGCAGATCGAGGCGGAGAAAGGCTTCCAGATTCTTCTCCACCGCCACCCGCCCGACGCAGAGCGATATGGGCCTTGGCGCATCGAGGAAGGATTTGTCTCGCGGGCGGAAGAGCTCGGTATCCACGCCGCGCGTCCATAGGCGCAGCCGGTCGAAGCCGCACTCCCGCAAGGTCCGCTCCAGAGTGGGCGTCGCCACCATGACCGCCGCAGCGGGTGCATGGAAACGGCGCAGCGCCGCATAGCTCCAGCCGAGCGGCACCGGCAGCCGGCTCGCCAGATATTCGGGGAAGCGCGTATGGAATGCGGTGGTGAAGGGTCTTTTGGCCCGCAGGCAATAACGTCGGGCGGCGAGCCCGAGAGGCCCTTCCGTTGCGATATGAATGGCATCGGGAGCGAAGGTGTCGATCATGGCTGCAAGGCGGCCCGCGTTCCAGGCGAGGCGTACCTCGGGATAGCTCGGCAGTGGCAGGGTGTGAAACCTATCGGTCCCGATCACCTGCACCTCGTGACCCAGGATCCGCAACTCGTCCGTCACGGAGTCAATGGTGCGCACCACGCCATTGACCGCCGGATGCCAGGCGTCGGTGACGATCAGAAGCCGGGCGCCCCGCCGCCCTCCGGTGGCAGCGACCGAGGAGCCGCAGCCCGGCGCTGAATCGCTGCGAATGAGCCGCACTCTCGGTTATCGATCCGGCGGATCGGCCAGTGGACCGATGGCCCGATCCGCGGCCATCTGTGCGATCGGCTTGTCTCGCAAGCGCCTGAGCGCCACGCGCCCAAGCTGCGCCCAGCCGAACCCCCAGCCGATCCAGAGGAATCCGGCGACGGAGATGCAGAGGAACGGCACCGTCCAGTTGGGATGTGAGGCGAGCGCCGTCGCGCCAAGGATGCTGAAGGCGAGCTCGGGCACGCCGGTCGGCAGGGCGGCGCGATAGTTGGAGCTCTTTGCATCGCCGCGCTTGGGCGTGCGCACGAAGCCCGAGCGCAGACCCAGGAGCCCCTCGGTCACCGCCTTTGCATTGGCGAAAGCAAGCCCGGCGTTCAACGCCAGAACGGAGAAATAGGCGGTGACGAATTCGCCGAGGCTGACCCGGCGCAGCCGGCTCTGGGCCAGCCAGGTCATAGCGAAGACGGAGCCTGCGCCAAGGGCCGTCGCCAGGCAGCCGAGCAGGATCAGCACCAGCGGCTGCTCATGGGCCAGCAGCAGAGAGCCCAGCGCATTGGCGAGCGCGATCACCGCCAGTGGCGAGAAGCAGCATTGGCCGAGATGGCAGGTGGCAGCGAGCTTCCGCCACCATGGGAAATGAGAGCGCCAGATCGGCCCGATGAGCTTGCGGGCGCATTGGGCGAAGCCCTTGTTCCAGCGATGCTGCTGGGCCCGCCAGGCGGCGAGATCGTCGGGCAGCTCGCCGGGTACGCCCACGCCCATGAGAATCGTCGTGCGCCATCCCTTGAGGTGCACGCGATAGCTGAGATCGAGATCCTCAGTCAGGGTGTCGGCATGCCAGCCGCCGGCATCATCGATTGCCCGCCGGCGCCAAAGGCCGCAAGTCCCGTTGAAGGGCATATAGAGATCGGACCAGGCGCGCGCGCTCTGCTCTACGGCAAAATGCGCGTCGAGCTGGAGCGCCTGCGCCCGGGTCAGCAGACTCTCCCGCGCATTCAGATGCTCCCAGCGCGCCTGGACCAGGGCGAGGCGGGGATCTGCGAGTAGGGGCAGGATGCAGCGGCTGAGAAAGTCCCGTGGGGGCAGGAAATCGGCATCGAAGATGGCGACGAACTCGGCGTCGGTTTGCGAGAGACCATAGCGCAGCGCGCCCGCTTTGAACCCCGAGCGGTCCGCGCGTCGCACGAGCTTGGCCCGGATGCCGCGACCCGCGACCCGCTCCACTGCTCCGCGCGCGAGCTCGGTGGTATCGTCGGTGCTGTCATCCAGCACCTGGATCTCGAGACGATCCTGCGGCCAATCCATTCGGGCGGCAGCCTCGATGAGGCGGTCGATGACATTGCGCTCGTTGTAGACGGGAAGCTGGACCACGACTCGCGGCAGAAGTGCCGGGGGCGGCAGGGGCCGCGCCATCAATACGCGTTCCTTCGCCAGCGCCTGGCGGCGATGGAACAAATGGAGGCCGACGATAACGCTGAAGTTGAGCGACAGGATGCCCAGCAGCAGCAGCGACAACCCGATCAGCGTATTGGCGAGGATCACAACGAAATCAAGCATCTGGCCAAATCAGTGTGTGGGACGAAGTCGTGTGATGGGCCCGCCGGTTGCCTCTCCGCGGCCCAGGGGGATGGGGCCGACGGATCGGCGAAGGGCGAGTATGGGACGCCGACGGTGCACAGCCAAGTGCAAGTAATGAAGTAACCGAGCTTCGTTTATGCCAGGCTAATAACATTGCTTCTTATCGCAGGGGAAGACCGCCGCTTCCGCGGCTCGATCGGATTCGGGTGCTGAGCGCGTTGTTGACGTCCGGGAGCGATAGGCGCAGAGTCTCATGGTCGAAATCCTGGCTGGGAGTGCGTTATGCAGACTCCACCGGGCTACCATCCAGTCGCCGACCGGCTTGGCATCGGCGGCGGATCTCAAAGTCCAAGATTGATCCGGGCCTAAGCCCGATTGCGAAGCGCGACTTCGCTGGGCCTCCGGTTGACGCTTCCATGCGCCCGGAGGCCCTTCCCTTGATGGAGGTCTGATCGACACGATTAGCCCGCGCTCTTGTGCGCGAGGCCGTGATGGGGATGCCGGCGGTCGCCGCGTCGGTTGGACCGCCGCACATAGGTAATCATCGCCTCCGGGTTTTCGCTCTTGGCCTTCAGCGCGGCGATCAGTGCGTCCTCCGCCTCGACGGCCAGAGTCGCGCTTCGTCGGCCGAGCCTGAGACCGACGGTGTATTCCGTGATCATCCGATCCTCCCTTTCGGCGCAACTTTCTTGGCGTGGTCACCCCGAATCATTGCCGCGAAAGCCCCGGAGACACCATATCCTTCTCCGGCAAGGGCGAGCCTGTGACCTTCCTCAGCGAGGAGAGCAGCAGATGCGCCATCGACACGACCGCAATGCGCCCGGCCTTTGGCATGTAGACACGGCCTGCATCGATTGCGGCGCGGCGCGCAACGTGGCACCGGGGCTGATCGTCAGAGGCGGCGATCAATCGGTCTTCGCCCGCCAGCCCGAGACAGCGGAAGAACTGGCGATGGCCTGGCGCGCGCGCCTTCTCTGTCCGACCGCGTCGGTGCACGGTGAAGTACGAAACAAACCACCGGCCGGCTTGTTCCCGGAGGAGATGACACCGGGCGTCGATCGTCTCGGCTATAACGCAAAGGCAAGCTACGGCGCCCATTCCTTCCTGATCCGCCGCGAGGGCGCCAACGCCATGGTCGACGCGCCGCGCTGGACCCGCCCGGTCGTAGCTGCGATCGAGGCGCAGGGCGGCCTCAGGGATATTTTCCTCACCCATCGAGACGATGTGGCCGATGCCGAGCGCTATGCCCGGCATTTCCTCACTCGGGTCTGGATCCACGCGGCGGACCGCAATGCCGCACCCTTCGCCACGGATATCCTCGAGGGTGAGGGTGCCACCAGGATCGATGATGGCTGGCTGGCGATCCCGGTAGCGGGCCACACCCAGGGCAGCGTCGCCTATCTCTATTACGGACATTGTCTCTTTACCGGCGATTCCCTGGCCTGGAGCTTCGAGCAGCAGGATCTGACAGCGTTTCGCGATGCCTGCTGGTTCTCCTGGGCCGCACAGATCCGCTCGCTCCGCTGGCTGCTCGACTATCGCTTCGACTGGGTGCTGGCGGGCCATGGCGGCAGCCGCCACCTGCCGCCGGAGGAGATGCACAGGCGATTGCTTCGGCTGCTCGACCGGATGGAGCAGCAGTGATCGAAGGTCAGGATGGCGGCTTGTAGTCGAACAGGTCCTGCACCGTGTTTTCGACGGTAGGATCGAGCTTGTGGGCCGCAGCGAGATCGGCCTGGGCTGCATCCTGCTGCCCGAGCCCGGCCGCGGCCGTGCCGCGCCCGAAGAGCCAGATCGCCTGGCCTGGGCGCGATTTGAGAGCGGCGTCGAAATCGTCATGGGCCGCGGCCGCGTTGCCGGCCTTCAGATGGGCGTAGCCCCGGGCGCCATAGGCCCCTGAGAAGGTCGGCACCAGCTTGATGGCATAATCCTGATCGGCGATCGCATCCTCGAGATTGCCCTTGTAGTAGAGGGCGAGGCCGCGGCCGCTATAGGCGTAGGCAAGGTCGGGCTGCAGCTGGATGGCGGCGGTGTAGTCCTGGATGGCGTGGTCGAAATCGCGCTGATCCGTATAGGCCGTGGCGCGGCGGGCATAGGCCCAGGCCTGGTCCGCGGGCGCAGCGCTCGCCTGGAGCATCCGCGTGCAGGCGGCGATCTCATCCGGCAGCGGCGATTGCTTGCGCCCGCTGCAGATCGTCTTGTCGTCGAGGCCGGCCGTCGCCCCGCCATTCCCCGCAGTGGCGCCTGCCGCCGCGCCGGCCGCAGTCGCGGCGCCGCCGCCGCCGGTCGCCGCGTCCGGCGCCGGCGCGACTGCCGTTCCCTCGGCGGTCGCGGCCGGATTGGCCGCCGGCTGCCCCAGCTTGAGGCGGGTCATGGCCGCATCGATCGTGGGATTGATCGCGCGCGCCGCAGCCATATCCTGGTTCGCGCTGTCCATCTCGGCCTTGGCCGCATGAGCGGCGCCACGGCCATAGAGCGACGTGGCATCCTTGGGCTTGAGGGCCAGGGCGGCGGTGTAGTCGGCGATGGCGGCATCCGCCTGGCCGGCACGGAGATGAACATGGCCGCGATAGGCAAGCGCGACTGCGTCCTTCGCCTGGGCTTGTAGCGCGCGATTGCAATCGGCCAGCGCCGGGCCATTCTTGCCCAGGATCATCTCATGGAGGCAGCGCTCGCGGCGGATCGCCTCGGCCTGGGACGGGAAGAGGCGCAGAGTTTCCTGATCGGCGGCAAGCGCCTGATCTCCCGATCCCGCGACCGCAAGTGCCTCGGCCAGCCGCAGACGTGACAGATAGGCCTTGGGGTCGAGCTTGACGGCGGCTTCGAGGTCCTGCACCGCATGATCGTTGTCGCCGGCGAGAGAATAGGCATAGCCGCGGCTGGCCAGCGACCAGGCATCGCCCGGTCTTGCCGCGATCGCCGCATTGAATTCCTGGATCGCCTGCGCGTAGTCGCTCTTGGCGAGATAGATATGGCCCCGGGCCGCATGGGCGTAGGCGTCGTCGGGCTTGAGGCGGAGCGCTGCGTCGTAGTCTGCCAGCGCCCGGTCGGCATCGCCCTTGGCGTAATAGGCGAAGCCGCGCAAGTTGTAGACTCCGGCCGTGCCGGGATCGATGCGCAAGGCCTCGCTGCAATCGGCGACGGCGGCGTCGAAACTGCGGGCATTCTCTTGCGCCTGGCAGCGATTGGCATAGGCCCAGGCGACCATCGCCGGCGGATTGGCGGGTGTGGTGATGATGGTGCTGCAGGCCTTGATCCGCGCCGTGCTGTCGGCCGACCTGCCGCAGGCATCGAGATCGGGGGTCTGTGCCCGGGCCGAGGCCAGGGC
>DATFRE010000667.1:0-2445 GCA_035263545.1 Dongiaceae bacterium | reverse complement strand
AGCTTCGCATAGGAAAGGCGCGATCCGTCGGCCAGGGTCACCCGATGCTCCCGCGGCGAGATCTCCGTCACGGCTGTGGAGAGCCTGAGCTCGATGTTCTGCTCGCCATACCAGCTCGCGGGGCGGATCAGGAGGCGCGGGATGTCCAGCTCGCCGGACATGTATTTCTTCGACAGCGGCGGGCGCTGATAGGGCGGGTGGACCTCATCTCCCAGGATCACCAGAGGGCCGTCATAGCCGAGGCTGCGCAGCCGCGCCGCCAGCGCGGCTCCCGCCTGCCCCGCCCCGACGATGATGATGGGATCGGGCATATGAGAAGGGCGCTAGAGCTGCGGTACTTTGAGGACCAGTCCGTCCAGCTCCGGCACAGAGGTGATCTGGCAGCTCAACCGGCTCGTCGGCTGCCGGTCGACCAGCGTGATCTCCAGCATGTCGCTTTCCATCTCGCTGGGACCGCCGGTCTTGGGGAACCAGGCCGGGTCGACGAAGACATGGCAGGTGGCACAGGAGAGACAGCCGCCGCATTCCCCGATCACATCCGGCACATTGTTCGTGACGGCGGCCTCCATCATGTTATGCCCCACCGGGACCTCGGCGGTGATCTCCTTGCCATTGCCAAGGACCCAGGTGACCTTCGGCATTCTCTCCTCTTCCTTTCGCGAAGCGCTGACTAGACATAATAGATATAGAAGTCGCGAAGGGCATCGCCTTCCAGCGCCGCCGTCCTCCGCAGCTCGTTCTCCTTAACGAAGATGTGGTTCTCGACCAGGGTCTTGCCTACGGCCGACACGAGCTTGTCATCCGCCGCCAGGGCTTGGAGAGCCGCGGCCAGATCCTCGGGTACGCCATCCTGGGCGTCGTGGCGTTCGATGCAGTCGCCGGTCTCCGCCGGGGGCAGTGGATATTTCCCGGCCAGACCGAGCCTGGCTGCCTGGAGCACCGTGGCGACAAGAGTATAGGGATTGGCCGCGCCATCGCCCATGCGATGCTCGATGCGCGCCCTCTTGCCCCCCTCGGCGGAGAGCCGCGTGGTCACGCCGCGATGGTCGATGGCCCAGTTCCGCCAGTAGCCCGAGAGGCTCGCCGGCTTCAGCCGCTCATAGGAATTGACCGTCGGCGCGATGAGCCCGGCCATAGCGCGATGATGATGCATGAGCCCGGCGATGCAGGCGCGGGTCAGATCCGTGATCTGGCCGGGAACACCGGGCTCGGCGATGGCATTGCGCCCGTTCCGGTCGAGGAAGCTGAAGTTCACATGCAGGCCGCTGCCGCCCTTATTCGGAATCGGCTTGGGCATGAAGGTCAGGTGGACGCCGTGATCAAGCGCGGTCTCCCGGGCCAGCAGGCGGAAGAGGAAGTTGTCGTCGACCGCCTTCACCGCATCGTCATAGGTGAGTGTGAACTCGAATTGCGGTGAATCGTATTCGGAGGTGATGCAGTCGATCTTGAATCCCGCCTCGCTCGCCTTCTGCCAGATCGCATCGGTGAAGCGCACGGGATCGGTGAGCGGCCCGGTGCCGTAGACATAGGCGCCGGGCGTGTCATAGGGGACGAGCTTGCCGGCGGCGTGGCGCTGGAAGGCATAGGCCTCGAGCTCCAGGCCCACCTTGGGCGAATAGCCCAGGGCTTCCCATTCGCGCACCGTGCGCTTCAGCAGGCCCCGCCCGCAGAGCGCCAAGGGCGCGCCGCCATTCTCCTCAAGATCCCCCACGACGACCTTGGTATTCGGCTCCCAACCTTCGCGGATATCGGCGGCCTTGTAGACCGCATCCATGTCCGGCAGGCCCTCCGCCATCTTCGAGCCGGGGGCCGCCAGCAGTTCCTTGTCGTAGCTGAGCGCGAAGGTGCCCTGGCAGAAGCGTGACCGGCCGTCACCGATCTTGCTCGCCGGCAAGTACTTCCCGCGCGCCAGATTCAGATTGTCGCAAAACAGAAGCCGAAGCCGCTCGCCCGCCCCCATGTGACCCTCCCGGTTTCCGTGATCTTCTTCTACTGCCGCCGGATGCGGACCGGTAGGCGCTTGATGCCGCCAATGAAATTGGACCGCAAATATTCATGCGGGCCCGTCTGCTCGATGGCCGCCACGCGCTTGACGAACTCCTGCATCAGAACCTTGACCTCCAGCCGCGCAAGCCACATGCCGAGGCAGATATGAGGCCCCCCCTGGCCGAAGGCGAGGTGCCGGTTGGGCGTGCGCCGCAGATCGATTTCGAAGGGATTCGCGAAGGCCGCCTCGTCCCGGTTGCCGGAGACGAACCAGAGCAGAACCTTGTCGCCCGCGTGGACCCGCTTGCCATGCATCTCGAAATCGCGGGTCGCCGTACGGCGGAAATGCATGGTGGGCGAGGCCCAGCGGATGAGCTCGTCCGGTGCCGTCTCCCAGATCTCCGGCCCGGCGGTCCTCAGCTCCGTCAGCAAAGTGGGCCGGTTGGCCAGCGCATGGAG
>DATFRE010000666.1:0-16505 GCA_035263545.1 Dongiaceae bacterium | reverse complement strand
CTGCGCCGTGACCCTGTCCCGCGCCGCGGTCGTGTCGGCGAGCTGCTGATTGGCCTTGTCGCGCGCGGCGGTCACTTGGGCAAGCTGCTGCGTCAGCTGGGCGATGGTCGAGCGCAGATCCGTATTCGACGTCTTCTCCATCGCCAGCATGTCGCCCAGGCTCGCGAGCTGCTGGCTGAGCTCCGCCAGCTTGCGCTCGCGTCCCGAGAGGACCTGGCTCAGGAAGAACTGGCCGATGACGAAGACCATGAGCGTGAAGATGATGACCATCAGCAGGGTGCTGAGGACATCGACATAGCCGGGCCAGATGTCGAGATGCCGCCGGGTCCGGCCGCGCATGTCCCGCTGTTCCCGCTAGCGGCGCTCGCCTTCCTCGGCGAGCGCGGCGATGGTGCGGGTCAGGATCTTGATCTCGCTGCGGATGTCCTGGACGGCCTCCTGCCTTCCGCGGGAGAGATCCTCGATGAGCCGGCCCATATGCTGATCCAGGCTGCGCAGGTGCAGGCGGCTCTGCTCGTCGATGCCGAAGGAGCTGGTCTTTAAGATGTCGCTCAGCCGGCTCAGCAGCGGCCGCAGGTCGACTTGCGCATCGCCCAGCTTCTTCAGGTCGTTGCGCAGCTCCTGCAGCGTCGTCTGGCGGCCGCGCTGGTTGTCGTCGAGGACGCGGCTCAGCTGGCTGTCCAGGCTGCGCAGATGGGTGCGACTCTGCTCGTCGATGCCGAAGCGCCCGCCCTGGATCGTCTCGGCCAGGCGGGCGATCACCGGCCGCATCTCGGTCTGGCTCTCCGCCAGCTTGACCATGAGCTGCGCCTGGGCGCGGAGCTGATCGGTCAGGCCGCCGATGCGGTCGAGGAGCGTCGTCATCTGCGTGTTGGCCTGCATCCGGCTCTCTTCGCCCCGGCCCACGATGCGCTGCAGGTTCTCGAGATTGTCGGCGGTCTGCTCCAGCAGCGCCTGGATATAGACCGGGATGGGGGCGTCCCCATCGCCCGTGATCGACGAGCCGGTGAGGCGGGTCCGCTCGGCGAGCCATTCCTCGAGCTCGTTGAAGAAGCGGTTCTGCGCCTGGCCGGCCAGGAGCTCGAGATAGCCCAGGAGCAGCGAGCCTGAGAGTCCGAACAGCGAGGCGCTGAAGGCGGTTCCCATGCCGGCGAGCGGCCCCTGGAGCCCCTGCTTCAGCTGGGCGAAGAGCGAGGTCACATCGCCGCCGCCGGAAACCGATATGGCGCCGATGGCCTCGGCGACGCCGCTGATCGTGCCGAGCAGGCCCCAGAAGGTGCCGAGGAGGCCGAGGAACACCATCAGGCCGATGAAGTACCGCGAGATGTCGCGGCTCTCATCGAGGCGCGCGCTGATGCTGTCCAGCAGCGAGCGCAGCCCGATCGCCGAGAGCGAGAGCCGGCCGGTGCGCTCCCGGATCATGACGGCCATGGGTGCCAGCAGATGCGGTTCCGGCCCGCTGCTGGCGCCGAGCTCGTTGCGCTTCAGCCGCTCGATCCAGGCGATCTCCCGGTAGAGGCGGATGACCTGCCAGAAGATGTAGATGATGCCGATCAGCAGCACGACGAAGATGCCGCTGTTGAGGGCGGGGTTGTGCAGGAAGGCGCGATAGATCTGGGCCCAGAGCAGATAGGCGAGGCCGAGAACGGCGCCGACCCCCAGCACCATCCAGAACAGGAGCCGGCCGGGGTTGGTCATGCCGTGCCTCCGGCGCCAGCTCGCACCGATGTCCTCATGTGGTCTTCGGGATGACGTCCACCCGGTCCGCCGGTGTGCCCTGGACGTTGTTGCCCAGCGCCCGGACATCCATGCGCGTGCTGCGGACCCCTTGCTTGATGAGATAGGAACGCACCGCGAGCGCGCGGGAGAGCGACATGCGCCGGGCACGGCTCGATTCATCCGCGGTGCCGCTGGCATAGGCGAGAAGCTGCAGGCGCAAATTGTCGTCGGCGCTCATCTTCTGCGCGATAGCGTCGAGATCCGCCTTCGCCTTGTCCGGTATGTCGGCGGAATCCTGCGGGAAGGCGATACGGACCTCGCCGGGCTCCAGCGCCGATGACGGGGCGGCCTCGCCGGTGGCTGCGGCACCGGTATCCGTACCCGTCGTCGAGGGGGCGCTGGGCGGGACGATCGCCGCGGTCGTGGTGCTGCCGGTGTTCGAGGCCGGCGCCGGCGGGGCGATGCCGCCCGAAGCGCCCGTGCTCGATCCGCTGGCGCCCCCGTTCGTGGTCGAGCCATTAGCGGTCGAGCCGCCGCTGCCTTCCGCGGGCGGCGGCGGTGGCGGCGAAATGCCTCCGCTGCTTCCCCCGCCGGCGTTCTCGGTCGAGGCGGTTTGCGTCGAGCTGCCGCTTGCGCCCGAAGCCGGCGCCGTGTTGCTCCCGAGGACCGAGGGCGGCGGCGGGGCGATCGAGGGCGCGGTCGGCGGCGGGGAGGGCGGTGGAGGCGGCGCGGGGGAACCCGTATCCGTGCTCGTGGCCGTGCCGCCGCTGCTCTCCGTGGTCGAGGGCGCGGCAGGGGCCGTCTCGGCGCCCGTGCTGCCGGTACCCGTGGAGGCCGTCTCCGTCGAGGTCGGAGCGGCAGGAGCGGTGCTTTGCGATGCGATCGCAGGGGCCTGGCTCGGCTGCGCGGCGGCCTGGGGGACAAAGGGCATGGACCCGGCCGGCGGGGGAACCAGCAAGCTGCTCACGGGATATTGCGGCGGCGGATAGAGAGGCTGGAGGTTGCTCTGGTTGCGATAGCCCCAGGCCGGCTGGCCGTAGGGATAGGGCGCCTGCTGTCCATAGGCGTTGGCGGCGGCGGACTGGTCGTAGGGATTGACCGACGGGCTGTAAGGCCAGCTCGGCTGAGCGCCATAGCCCCCCGATCCCTGCCCCTGTCCTACGGAGTTCAGCACCCCATAATCGATGGTGACCGAGCCGTTGGGTGTCGTGACCTGCTGGGTAAATCCCGCCGCCGGCCAGGCGAGGCAAGCAAGGCTCGCAAGACCGAGCAGGCCCGATAGACGGCGGCGGCGGTGCAGCTCGGTGTCCATCAGGTCTCCCTAGCGAATTATCCTGCTGATTCCGCTTTACAATAAGGGCGCAAAGTATAGCAGCCAGAAAACCGACGTAAACGCCCTCACGAGACCTGCACGAGCATAGATTGCAGAGGGGCGTGCAGGTGGTCATTGGCGGCGAGGATATTGCCGCTGACCACCGGGTCGCCGTCGTTATCCGGATCGCTCACATAGCCTCCGGCCTCGCGGACCAGAAGGATGCCGGCGGCGACATCCCAGGGGCTGAGCCCGTATTCCCAGTAACCGTCGAAGCGGCCGGCCGCCACATAGGCGAGGTCGAGAGCGGCCGAGCCCATGCGCCGGATATCGGCCACGTTCTCCATGACCCTGTCGAGCTGGGTCAGGTAGCGGCTGCGCTGCTGGCCGAAGTCATAGGAGGTGCCCGTGGCGACGAGAGCGGTGGCCAGCTGCCGGCGGGAGGAGACCCTGAGGCGCCGGTCGTTGAGGTAGGCGCCGATGCCCTTTTCCGCCCAGAAAAGCTCGTCCTTGATGGGGTCGAACACGACCCCGGCGACGATATCCCCCGCGCGCTCGAGCGCGATCGAGATGCTGAAATGCGGCAGGCCGTGGAGAAAGTTCGTGGTTCCGTCGAGCGGGTCGACGATCCAGCGATGCTCGGCATCGCTGCCGGCAATGGCCCCGCTTTCCTCCATCAGGAAGCTGTAGTCCGGCCGGCCGTGCTGCAGCTCCTGGCGCAGCACCTTCTCCGCGCGGTGGTCGGCGGTGGAGACGAAATTGCCCGGCCCCTTGACCGAGACCTGGAGCTGCTCGACCTCGCCGAAATCGCGGCGAAGCCCTCGCGCCGCCTTGTCGGCGGCCCGGGTCATCACATTGATGAGTGCGGACCGGGTCGCCATGGGGATCGGGGCCTCAGTCCTTGGCGCGTTCGACGTAGCTGGAATCGTTGGTATTGACCACGATGCGCGTGCCGCTCTCGATATGCGGGGGAACCATGACGCGCACGCCGTTCTCGAGCTTCGCCGGCTTGTAGGAGGAGGAGGCGGTCTGGCCCTTCACCACCGGATCGGCTTCGGCGATCCGCATGGTCACGGTGCCGGGAATGGTGACGCTGATGGGATTGGTCTCATAGCTCTGCACCGAGACCTGCATGCCTTCCTGGAGGAAGACCGCCGGATCGCCGATCAGCTCCTCGTCCACGGTGATCTGGTCGAAGGTCTCGTTGTCCATGAAGGTGTATTGCGAGCCCTCCTTGTAGAGGAACTGGTACTCCTTCTCGTCGAGCTGCACGCGCTCGACCACATCGGCGGGGCGGATGCGCTCGTTCAGCTTGGTGCCGTCGCGGATGTCCTTGAGCTCGACCTGGAGATAGGAGCGCCAGTTGCCCATCTGCACGATATGGACCTTGGTCGCGCGCATCAGGCGGCCCTGATACTCGAGGATATTGCCGGTGCGGACTTCGTTGCCGTTGATCTTCATCTCTGGGGGATCTCGCCTCGAAAAACGGCGCGGAAACTAACAGCTTGGGGAGGGTGGCGCAACCGGGGGTCCCGTCGATCGCGGGCATCGGCAATCGGCCGCTTTTCTCGACGAGAAAAGTAAAGGGAAGAACGGCGGATGCCTTGCGCCTTTAGCGAAGGAGCATCGAGAGATTGCGCACGGCCGCTGGCGCCCCGGCGGGGTCGTGCCACAAGGCTTCGCCCAAGGCGATGAACTCGGCGCCGGCGGCGGCGAATTCCGCGACCTGGTCCAGGCTCTCGAGCTCGGCCACCACCGGCACCAGCATCAGCTCGGCCCACCAGCGCACCAGCTCGAGATCGGCGGCAAAGGCGATGTAGTCGGCCCCGGCCTCGCCGGCCTCCATGGCGTCGTGGCGCGAGCGGCCGCAAGAGACGCCGATAATGGCGTCATGGCCGAGCCGGCCTCGCGCCGCGCCGTAAACCTTCAGGTCCGGAAGATGCGCACCGTCGGCGCCGAGGGCGGCGGCAAGCTCCGGGTCGGCTTCGACGACGACCACGGTTCCACGGCCCTGGGCCAGGCGGACAAGATGCTCCATGCCGAGCCGCGGCGGCAGGCGCAGGCAGGCAATCTCCGCTGCCTCCAGCACGGCGCCGAGCGTCTCCGCAAAATCCGGGGGAAGCTCAGCCGGCGCCGCCAGATAGAGCTGGCAGCCTGCCGGCGGCACCATCAGGCCTTGTCCCGATAGATCTTGATGATCTCGTCCAACATGGCGAGCGCTTCGGCGCGAGGTCGCTGGAAGGTGTTGCGTCCGATTATCGAGCCATTGCCGCCGCCATCGCGGATGGCGCGGGCCTCGTCATAGATGCCGGCGAGATCCTTGGCCGCCCCGCCTGAGAAGACGACGATGCGCCGGTCGGCGAAGCTCGCCTGCACCACATGGGCGATGCGCTGCGCCAGCGTTCCGATCTCGATCTTCTCCTTCTCGTAGACCTTCTTGGCCTCGGCCTGCTCGAGGAAGGCGGTGGGCGGCTTCACCTTGATGATATGGGCGCCGAGCAGCGCTGCCATATGGGCGGCATAGGCCGTGACGTCGATGGCGGTCTCGCCATCCTTGGAGATGCTGCCCCGGGGATAGGACCAGATGACGACGGCGAGCCCATAGGCCTTCGCCTCCTCGGCCAGCGCACGGATCTCCTCCATCTCCATCTGTTCGAAGGCCTGATCGGCGCTGGGATAGATGGTGAAGCCGATGGCCGCGCAGCCGAGGCGCAGCGCATCGCGCACCGAGGCGGTGACGGCCTGGTCCTTCGCTGTCGCCAGGCTGTTCGAGCTGTTAGCCTTGAGGATCAGGGGGATCTGTCCGGCAAAGCTGTCGGCGCCGGCCTCCAGCATGCCGAGCACCGAGGCATAGGCCGAGAGCCCGGCATCGATCGCAAGCTGGAAGTGATACTGCGGATCATAGGCCGCCGGATTGGGCGCGAAGCTGCGCGCCGGGCCGTGCTCGAAGCCCTGGTCCACCGGCAGGATGACCAGCCGCCCGGTGCCGCCCAGCCGACCCTGCATCAGGATGCGGGCGAGATTCGCCTTGGTCCCCGGATTGTCGCTCTCGTAGTAGGAGAGGATCTTGCGGACGCGCGGGGTCATCTTCATATCGGCGGATTCCCTTGGATGGATATCGGCGGTGGGCGGCTCTCAACAGCCGAGCCGGCCGCTCATTTCAATTACCGCCCAGGAATGCTTTGAGCGCGCCCGCGGGGTCCCGCTTGGCACCGAGATCGAGGGCGCGCGGGCGCTTGCGATGGAGCCGCGCCCGGGACTTGCGGGCGATGTCGGCAAGCCTGGCCGCCACGGCCGCGCGGCCGGTGAAGCAGGCATCGCCGAGGCCTTCGCGGAAGGCATCCTGCACCAGATCGGCGCGGTCGCCGCAATCGAGGACAAAGACGGCTCGCGCCCGCGGCTCGCTTTCTCGCGCGCGCCGCACCAGAGCCGCGAACCATCCGACGCCGAGCTCGAGAGCGGCGCGGGGCACGCTCCAGATCGCGACGGGCTCTTTCAGGGAAGCGGCGAGGGCGAGCGCCATCGCCGCCTGATCGAGATCGTGGACGACGACGGCTTTCGCCATCGCCGCCGGTTTCATCCGAGCTTACCGAGCGCGACGGCCGTGTCGCTCATGCGGTTGGAGAAACCCCATTCATTGTCGTACCAGGAAAGCACCCGCACGAAGGTGCCGTCGATGACCTGGGTCTGCTTCAGGTCGAAGGTGGAGCTGGCGGCGCTGTGGTTGAAGTCGGTCGAGACCAGCGGCTGGTCGTTGACGGCGAGGATGCCGCGCAACGGGCTGTTATCGCCGGTCGCGGCCGCGATCATGGCCTGGTTGACCGCCTCCTTCGTCGTCGGCTTCTTGGCGACGAACTTGAAATCGATCAGCGAGACATTGGGCGTCGGCACGCGGATCGAGCTGCCGTCGAGCTTGCCGGCCAGCTCCGGCAGGACGAGGCCCACGGCCTTCGCGGCGCCGGTCGTCGTCGGGATCATGGAGAGCGCTGCGCCGCGGGCGCGGTATAGATCCTTGTGCAGCGTATCGAGGACCGGCTGGTCGCCGGTGTAGCTGTGGATCGTGGTCATGAAGCCATGTTCGATCCCCACGGCCTTGTGCAGCACGGCCGCGACGGGCACCAGGCAGTTGGTGGTGCAGGAGGCGTTTGAGACGACGGTATGGCCCTTCTCGAGCTTGTCGTGGTTCACGCCATAGACCACGGTCAAATCGGCATTGGTGGCGGGCGCTGAGACCAGCACCCGCTTGGCGCCGGCCGCGAGATGCGCCTTGGCCTTCTCCCGATCGGTGAAGATACCGGTGCATTCCATCGCCACATCGACATTGAGCTTGCCCCAGGGCAACTTCGCCGGATCGCGCTCGGCGGTCACGGTCATCCAGCCGCGCCCGGCATCCATGGCGCCGTCCCTGGTCTTCACCTCGCCATTGTAGGTGCCATGGACGGAATCGTAGCGCAGCAGATGGGCGTTGGTCTCCACCGGCCCCAGATCGTTGAGGGCGACGACCTCGATGTCGTCGCGCTTGCTTTCCAGGATGGCGCGCAGCACCAGGCGCCCGATACGCCCGAACCCGTTGATCGCAACACGAACAGCCATATCCCACGTTCCTCCGTTCAGAGACGCGCCTTGGCCGCGGCGGCCACGGCCTCGGCGGTGATGCCGAAATGCTTGTAGAGATCGCCCGCCGGCGCCGAGGCGCCGAAGCTCCTCATGCCGATGACGGCGTCGGCCGAGTCGACATAGCGTTCCCAGCCGAAGGGAGAGGCCGCTTCCACGGCCACGCGGCCCCGGCTGCGGCCCAGCACCCGGCGCCGATAGTCCTCGGGCTGGGCATCGAAGAGCTCCCAGCAGGGCAGTGAGACCACGGCTGTGCCGATGCCTTCCTTTTGCAGGAGATCACGTGCGGCGAGCGCGATCGAGACCTCGGTGCCCGAAGCGAGGATCGTGGCCTGACGACGGCCCTCGGCGCGGGCGAGAACATAGCCGCCCAGGGCTGCGAGGTTTTCATTGCCGTTCTTCAGGCGCACCGCCGGCACGGCCTGCCGGCTCAGCGCCAGCACCGAGGGACGGTGCCGTTCGGCGAGCGCGACCGCCCAGCACTCCACGGTCTCGACCGTGTCGGCGGGCCGGAAGACCAGCAACCTCGGGATGGCGCGCAGCGCCGCCAGATGCTCGATCGGCTGGTGGGTCGGGCCATCCTCGCCGAGGCCGATGGAATCATGGGTCATGACATAAATGACCCGCTGGCCCATCACTGCCGCAAGGCGGATCGCGGGGCGGCAATAGTCGGTGAAGACGAGGAAGGTGCCGCCATAGGGGATATAGCCGCGATGCAGCGCGATCCCGCTCATGGCCGAGACCATGGCGTGCTCACGTACGCCGTAATGCATGTAGCGACCCGTGTAGTCCGGGGCCGTCACATTGGCCATCCCCTTGGCCTTGGTGTTGTTCGAGGGCGTCAGATCGGCGGATCCGCCCAGGAGCTCGGGCAAGACCGGCGTCAGCCCGTCCAGCACCTTCTGCGAGGACTGCCGCGTCGCAATCTTGGGCGCCTCGGCGACGGCATCGCGCTTCAGCCGCTGGATCGCGGCGTCGAATTCCTCTGGCGGATTGCCGAGGATGCGCCGGTCGAACTCATCGCGCTGGGGATCCGCGGCAAAGCGCCGCTCCCATTCCGCGTGCTGGGCCGCACCTCGGGCGCCGAAGCCACGCCAGGCCGTCAGGATCGGCTGGGGGATGTGGAAGGGCTCGTCATGCCAGCCGAGCTTCTCCCGGGCGCCGGCGACCTCCTCTTTGCCCAGCGCCGAGCCGTGGGTCGCCGCCGTGCCGGCTTTGGTGGGCGCGCCATAACCGATGATGGTGCGGCAGGCGATGAGGCTCGGACGATCGGAGGTCTGGGCGCGGGTCAGCGCCGCCGCGATGGCTGCGGGATCATGACCGTCGATGTGCTCAGCGCGCCAGCCCAGCGCCGCGAAACGGCCGACGGCATCGTCGTTGACGGCGAGGGAGGTGGGGCCGTCGATGGAAATCGAGTTGTCGTCATAGAGAATGGTCAGCCGATTGAGCTTCAGATGCCCGGCCAGCGAGGCGGCCTCGTGGCTGATCCCTTCCATGAGGCACCCATCGCCGCAGAAGACATAGATGCGGTGATCGACGAGGTCGGGGCCGAACTCGGCTGCGAGCAGCCGCTCGGCCAGCGCCATGCCGACGCCATTGGCGATGCCCTGGCCCAGAGGGCCCGTGGTCGTCTCGATCCCCGGCGCGTGGCCATATTCGGGATGGCCGGCGGTCCGGCTGCCGAGCTGGCGGAAGCGCTTCAGCTCCTCCATCGTCATTTCCGGATAGCCGGTGAGATAGAGGACCGCGTAGAGCAGCATCGAGCCATGGCCGTTGGACAGCACGAAGCGGTCGCGGTCGGGCCAATCGGGATGCGCGGGATCGAATTTCAGGAACTGACCGAACAGCACCGTCGCGATATCGGCCATCCCCATAGGCATGCCGGGATGACCGGAATTCGCCTTCTCCACCGCATCCATGGCGAGCGCCCGGATCGCATTGGCGAAGTCGCGGTGAGAAACTTCGGTGGAGGATGGAGCGTCCATGTTTTGGGGCCTCGAGACCGGGGCGCCGATGCGTCGACGCGAGAAGCGAGCGATGAATTGCGACGGGCGGCGCAACATGCCGCCCGAGCCCCAACGCCGTCAACACATGTCTTAATCCACCTCCTCACCATGGTGTCGCATCGGCGAGGGTGGCTTGAGGACTGCGTCAGGACACTGTCACCTCATGTTGACGGGCGAGGCGGGCCGCACATATGATTTCCAGGGTAAATGATTCAGTGTAAGCGGTTGTCCAGGGTCGGAAAAATTTAGTGATATCGCGTCTCGCCGATGCCCTCGACCGGATCGAGGCGGCCGTCAGCCGATTGGAAGCCGTGGCCATGGGCCGCGCCCGCGCCATCGACGCCGATCACGGGCGCATGTCGAGCGAGCTCAGGGACCTGCGTGGCAAGAATGCGGCGCTCCAGGCCGAGGCGCGCAATGTGGCGGCGCGGCTCGATTCCGTGATCGAGCGCTTGAAGGTCGTGGCAGAGAGCTGAGCCGGGCGGAGAGCTGGATGGGCAAGGTCCATATCGTCATCAACAACCGCGGCTATGATGTCGCCTGCGACGACGGCCAGGAAGCCGAGGTAACGGAGCTGGCCCAGGATCTGGCGCGACGCGTCGACAAGCTCGCCCAGTCCGTGGGACAGATCGGCGATGCGCGGCTGCTGCTGATGGCCGCTCTCCTCATCGCCGACGAGCTCTCCTCGGCCCGCAAGGAGCTCGACCGGCTGAGCGGCGAAGGCGATTCCGCGGGGCAGGATCGGCTGGCCGAATCCCTGGAACGCCTCGCGAGCCGGGTCGAGGCTATTGCCGTTCGGATCGAAGCTGCCTAAATTCGAATCGGGCGGACGCTGTCTGGCGCGACAGGCCGCAAAATCCCTGGGGCCAATAATCACCTCGAGGGAGCTGTCCCTACCGTGACCCTGGTCTCGGCACATGGCGCCCACCTGCATTAGCAGGCCACAGAGGATCAGACGTGCCATCGGCTCTGACGGCCCCGCCCGCTTCCCCTTCTTCTTTCCAGGACAAGCATCAGCTTCGGCGCAAGGCGAGGGAACATCGCCAGAAGCTGGCGCTCGACCATCCCCCGCCGCTGGCCGGCGAGAAGGCCAGCCGTCAGGTGCTTGCCGGCGTGGCCTTCCCCGCCGGCTCCGTCGTCTCGGCCTATTGGGCGATGGGCGATGAGCTCAACGCCCAGTTCCTGATCCGCCATCTGCATGAAGCGGGTTGCGTAATCGGCCTGCCCGTCGTCCTGGGCAAGGGCCAGCCGCTGCTTTTCCGGCGCTGGACTCCTGAAACGAAATTCATCCCCGGCGGCTTCGGCACGCAGATCCCGAGCCCCGACGAGCCCGAGGTCGTGCCGCAGCGGCTGATAGTGCCGCTGCTCGCCTTCGATGCGGCCGGCTATCGGCTGGGCTATGGCGGCGGGTTCTATGACCGCACGCTCGCCAAGCTGCGCGGGCTGGGGCCGGTGAGCGCCATCGGCTTCGCCTATGCGGGGCAGGAAGTCGGCGCGGTGCCGCGCGAGGATTTTGACCAGCAGCTGGACTGGCTGGCGACGGAGGTTTCCATGCGCCGGTTCGGCCAGGGATCCTGAGGCGGCCGTCATGCGACTTCTCTTCTGCGGCGATCTGGTCGGCCGCGCCGGGCGCGCGGTAGTCACCGAGATGCTGCCGCGGCTGCGCCGGGATCTGGCGCTCGATTTCGTGGTGGTCAATGGCGAGAACGCGGCGGGCGGCTTCGGCATCACGGAGCAGATCTGCCAGCAGCTCCACGGGGCCGGCGCGGATGTCATCACCACGGGCAACCATGTCTGGGACCAGAAGGGAACGGTCGAGTTCATCGACCGCCAGCCCCGGCTGCTGCGGCCCGAGAATTTTCCCGCTGGCACGCCCGGCCGCGGCTTCGGCCTGTTCAGGACCACCGATGGCCGGCGCGTCCTGGTCATGAATGTCATGGGCCGGCTGTTCATGGATGCGATGGACGACCCCTTCGCGGTAGCGCTCGATCGTCTGGCGGGCTGTCGACTCGGCGAGCAGGCGGACGCTATCCTGGTGGACTTTCATGCCGAGGCTACCAGCGAGAAGCAGGCCTTCGGCTATCATCTCGACGGCAAGGTGAGCGCGGTCGTCGGCAGCCATACCCATGTGCCGACGGCCGATGCCCGCATCCTGCCCGGCGGCACAGCCTTCATGACCGATGCCGGCATGTGCGGCGACTACGAGTCGGTCATCGGCATGACGCGGACAGTCCCGGTGCAGCGCTTCACCCGGAAGCTGCCGACCGAGCGGATGACGCCGGCGGAGGGGCCTGCCACCCTCTGCGGTCTCTTCATCGAGACCGATGACCGGACCGGGCTTGCCCGGCGCGCGCTGCCGATTCGCCAGGGCGGCATCCTGGCGCCGGAGCTTCCGCCCGGGAGTTCCGCGGCCTAGCGAGAGCCGGGGCGAAATAGTGGGAAGTCCTTGGCAATAGGGCAGAATCCCTTTAGAACGCGCCCAATTCTTGCCATATTGGCGCTTTATCGATAACCGCGGCTCGGCCTCGACCTCCGTTACTGGAATGCGCGGGCCTTGCTGCCGATTCGAGGTCCCGGTCGATGGCTGGCCATTCCCAGTTCAAGAACATCATGTATCGCAAGGGGGCGCAGGATGCGAAGCGCGCCAAGGCCTTCACGAAGCTGATTCGCGAGCTGACCACCGCGGCGCGCACCGGCCTGCCCGACCCCAACGCCAATCCGCGGCTGCGCGCGGCGCTGATCGCGGCGCGGACCGCCAACATGTCCAAGGACACCATCGAGCGGGCGATCAAGCGCGGCGCGGGTGGAGAGGACAGCGCCAATTACGAGGAGGTCCGCTACGAGGGCTACGGCCCCGGCGGTGTCGCGATCATCGTCGAGGCTTTGACCGACAACCGCAACCGGACGGTCTCCGATCTGCGTACCACCTTCAGCAAGCATGGCGGCGCGCTGGGGGAGACCAACAGCGTCTCCTTCCTGTTCGAGCGCAAGGGCATGGTGCGCTATCCCGCCAAGGCCGCGAGCGCCGAGGCCATGTTCGATGCCGCGCTGGAGGCGGGGGCCGAGAATGTGGAGAGCGACAGCGAGAGCCATGAGGCGACGAGCGCACCCGAGGATTTCGCCCGGCTGCGCGACCAGCTCGAGGCCAAGTTCGGCGCCCCCCAGGAGGCGCGGCTGGTCTGGCGGCCGACGACCACTGTGCCGGTGGATGCCGGGGCGGCGGAGTCGCTGCTGAAGCTGGTGGATATCCTGGAAGACAATGACGACGTGCAGACCGTCTCGGCCAATTTCGACGTCGCCGACGACGTGCTGGCCCGCCTGACGGCCTGAGGCCCCAGGGATGCGCCTCATCGGACTGGATCCCGGCTTGCGCCATACGGGATGGGGCGTGATCGAGGCGAGCGGCTCGCGCCTGCGCTATGTCGCCGATGGCGCTGTCCATACCGATGGGAACCGATCGCTCGCCGAGCGCCTTGTGCAGCTGCATGAGGGCCTCAGCGCGGTGATCGCCGCCTTCAAGCCCGATGCGGCGGCGGTGGAGGAGACCTTCGTCAACAAGAACCCGACCTCGACCCTGAAGCTGGGTCTGGCACGGGGTGTCACGCTGCTGGTGCCGGCGCTCGCCGGGCTGCCCGTGGCCGAATATCCCGCCAATCTCATCAAGAAGTCGGTGGTGGGCGCCGGCCATGCCGCCAAGCCCCAGATCCAGATGATGGTCCGCCGGCTGCTTCCGGGCTGCCTGATGGAAACGGCGGATGCCGCCGATGCGCTGGCTGTCGCCATCTGCCATGCCCATTACGCGGCGACCCGGGAACGCTGGCTCGCGGCGGGGGTCACGGCATGATCGCCAAGCTGACCGGGCTCATCGACGCGGCGACGGCAGAGGGGGTCGTGCTCGACGTCAACGGGGTTGGCTATCTCGTCTTCTGCTCGCCCCGCACGCTGGCGCGGCTGCCGGCCAAGGGCGCGCCCGCCTCGCTCCTGATCGAGACCCATGTGCGCGAGGACCACATCCATCTCTATGGCTTCGCCGATGTCGCGGAGCGCGACTGGTTCCGGCTGCTGACGACCGTGCAGGGGGTCGGCGCCAAGCTGGCCCAAGCCGTGCTGGGCGTTCTGAGCTCCGATGATCTCGCCCGGTCGATCGCCGCTGGCGACAAGGCGAGCCTTGCCCGCGCGCCGGGTGTCGGCCAGAAGCTGGCGGGCCGCATCGCCGCCGAGCTCAAGGACAAGGTCGGCGCCGTCGCCCTTGGTCCCGCCATCGCTGCACTGCCCGAGCGGGGTGTGGAGGCCGATGCGGTCTCGGCCCTGGTCAATCTGGGTTATCGCCGCGCCGAGGCCTTCGAGGCGGTGGCTGCGGCCACGCGCCGCCTGGGCGGCGGGGCGCAGGTCGATCAGCTGATCAAGGCCGGCCTCAAGGAGCTCAGCCAGTGACGCCGCCGCCGCGCATGGTGGCACCCGAGCCGGTGCCGGAGGATCGGGCCGATTCGACCCTGCGCCCGCAGTCGATCGAGGATTTCGTCGGCCAGGAGCAGCTTCGCGCCAATCTCAAGATCTTCATCGCCGCCGCCCGCTCCCGCGGCGAGGCTCTCGACCATGTGCTCTTCTTTGGCCCGCCGGGGCTGGGCAAGACGACGCTGGCCCAGATCGTCGCGCGTGAGCTCGGCGTCAGCTTCCGCGCCACATCGGGCCCGGTGATCGCGCGGGCCGGCGATCTCGCGGCATTGCTCACCAACCTGCAGCCGCGCGACGTGCTGTTCATCGACGAGATCCATCGCTTGAACCCGGCGGTGGAGGAAATCCTTTATCCCGCCATGGAGGATTTCCAGCTCGACCTCATCATCGGCGAGGGGCCGGCGGCGCGCTCCGTGCGCATCGATCTGCCGCCCTTCACCCTGATCGGGGCGACCACCCGATCGGGCCTGATCACCACCCCCTTGCGGGAGCGCTTCGGCATCCCGCTGCGACTGAATTTCTATACGCCGGCCGAGCTCGAGCGCATCGTCGGCCGAGCTGCGGCCCTGCTGGGCCTCCGGCTCTCGTCGAGCGGGGCCGGCGAAATCGCCCGGCGCGCCCGCGGCACGCCGCGGGTCGCTGGCCGGCTGCTGCGCCGGGTCCGTGACTTCGCGGCGGTGGCGGGCGAGGGCGAAGTGGATTCGCGCATCGCCGATCGGGCATTGAATCGGCTGGATGTGGATGGCCGTGGGCTCGATGCCATGGATCGGCGATATCTCGGCTGCATTGCGACCCACTACAGCGGCGGCCCTGTAGGCGTGGAGACCTTGGCCGCCGCGCTCTCCGAGCAGCGCGACGTCATCGAAGAGGTGATCGAGCCCTACCTGATCCAGGAAGGCCTGCTGCAGCGGACGCCACGAGGGCGCATGCTGACGGCCGGCGGCTTCCGCTATCTGGGCCTGGCGGAGCCCCCGCGCTCGCCGCAGCTCGATCTTCTGCGCGAGAGCGGAGCGGAGGGCGAGGATGACTGAGGTCCATCGCTTCCCGATCCGCGTCTACTACGAGGACACGGATGCCGCGGGCATCGTCTATTACGCCAACTACCTGAAGTTCGCCGAGCGGGCGCGGACCGAGATGATGCGCGCCTCCGGCTCGAACCATCGCGAGCTCGCCGAGAAATTCGATGCCGCCTTCGCCGTCAGCCGCTGCGAGATCGAGTATCTGAAGCCGGCTCTGCTCGACGATCTCCTGACGGTGGAGACCCGGGTGCTCGATGTCGGCGCCGCCGTCATTCGTCTCGACCAGCAGGTCCGACGCGGGGAGGATCTGCTGGCGCGGCTTCGCCTGCGCATCGCCTGCGTCAGTCGCCAGGGGCGGCCCGTGCGTCTGCCCGACGCGATGCGCGCCGCCCTTACCAGTGTACGCATTTCTAAGGAGCTCGTTTAGCCGATGGATCAGACTCTCCCCGCCACACCGACCGCCCCGCTGGAGGCGGGGATGTTGACCGGCAGCGTGCCGGGGGTGCCGCCGGGTCAGGAACT
This sequence comes from Dongiaceae bacterium, assembly GCA_035263545.1. GTDB lineage: Bacteria > Pseudomonadota > Alphaproteobacteria > Dongiales > Dongiaceae > DASXQK01. The sequence goes on along the minus strand of DATFRE010000666.1, from coordinate 858 downwards.
CTCGGTGATCAACCTGTTTCTGCAGGCCGACACCATCGTCAAGATCGTGATGATCCTGCTGCTGCTTGCCTCCTTCTGGACCTGGGCGATCATCTTCGACAAGGCGCTCAGGCTGCGGCGCCTGCGCAACCAGGCGAAGCAGTTCGAGGAAGCCTTCTGGTCGGGCGGATCCCTGGAGGTTCTGTTCGACCGGCTCGAATCCAAGGCGCTGGATCCCATGTCCGCCCTTTTCGTCGCCGCCATGCGCGAGTGGCGGCGCAGCGCCGCCAAGGGGCTGGTGCAGACCGAGCATATGCGCATGAGCCTGCAGGAGCGCATCGAGCGCGTCATGGACATCACGCTGGGCCGCGAGATGGACCACCTGGAGCGGCATATGATCTTCCTGGCATCGGTCGGCTCGGCCGCGCCCTTCGTCGGCCTGTTCGGCACGGTCTGGGGCATCATGAACAGCTTCGCCTCCATCGCCGCCTCGAAGAACACGACCTTGGCCGTCGTCGCCCCGGGCATCGCCGAGGCGCTGTTCGCGACCGCCCTCGGCCTGGTGGCGGCGATCCCCGCGGTGCTCGCCTATAATAAGCTCTCGGGTGATATCGGACGCTTCGGCAATCGCCTGGAAGCCTTCGCCGGGGAGTTCGGTGCCATCCTGTCGCGCCAGCTGGAGGAGAAGCGCTAGATGGCAGGCTTTCTCGCCCCGGGCGCCAAGCGCAATGGCCAGGGCGGGCGCATCGGCCGGCGCGGCAACTTCCGGCCGATGGCCGAGATCAACGTCACCCCCATGGTGGATGTGATGCTGGTGCTGCTGGTCATCTTCATGGTGACCGCGCCTCTGCTCACGGTCGGCATTCCAGTCAACCTGCC
>DATFRE010000665.1:0-7939 GCA_035263545.1 Dongiaceae bacterium | reverse complement strand
CGCCGAGTACTTCCCGGAAGGCAAAGTCTCGCGGACCACGGTCGAGGCCCGCGCCGTGATCGAGTGCAAGATCGAGATGGATGCGGTTGCCTACAAGCCCAAGGCTTGAGCGACGATTGACGATCTGAGGACAGGGAGAGGAAGAATGCTGAGAGTTCTGGGCCGCGGTACGTCCGGCAATGTGCAGAAGGTGGTCTGGCTCCTCGAGGAGCTGGGCACTCCCTACAAGCGCGAGGATTACGGGCGCCAGTTCAACAACACCGGCGATGCGGCCTATCTCGCCATGAATCCCAATGGCAAGGTCCCGACCCTGGTCGATGGCGATACGGTCGTCTGGGAATCGAACACGATCCTGCGCTACCTCGCGGCCAAGGCCGGCGGCAAGTTCTATCCAGCCGATCCCGCCGCGCGCAGCCATGTCGATCGCTGGATGGATTGGCAGCTCGCCTCGCTGAACGGCCCCTATCTCGGCATTTTCCGGGAGGCCAAGAAGCCTGCGGCCGAGCGCGCGGCAAGCTGGGAGGCCGATGCGAAGGAGCTGAAGGCCCAGCTCGACATTCTCGACAAGGGCAGTGCCGGCCGGCTCTGGCTCGCCGGCACTGAAATGTCGCTGGCCGATATCTGCCTCGGCCCCATCATCCATCGCTGCCTGGATTTCCCGCTGGAGCTGCCAGGTCTGGCCGGGCTCAAGGCTTGGCGGGAGAAGATCGCGGCGCGCCCCGCCTTCCAGAAGGCGACGCGCTAAGGGAAAGCAGTGACGAAGTTCGAGATGGGATAGGCGGAGCGGGAGACACCATGACGAAGGCGGCGGTCATCGGCCTGGGCACCATGGGACCCGGCATCGCGGCGACCCTGGCGCGAGCCGGCATGACCGTTACCGCCTTCGATGCCGATGTCGGCCAGCGCGCCAAGGCGCCGAAGGGCTTCGAGTTCGCCGCGGGAGTGTTGACCCGCCTCAGCCTGCCGGATCGCGGCACCAGCGAGATCGCGGTCGCCGACAGTCTCGCCGTCGCCGTTGCCGGCGCCGATCTGGTGCTCGAGACGGTGCCCGAGAAGCTCGAGCTCAAGATCGACGTCTTCCGCCAGGTCGAGGCGGTGGTCGGCCCCGACTGCGTGCTTGCCTCCGACACCTCGGGCATTCCCATCACCAAGATCCAGGACGGGCTTTCGGCACCGGCGCGGGTCGTGGGCATGCATTGGTCCAACCCGCCCCACATCATCCCGATGATCGAGGTCATCGCCGGCGCGAAGACCGCGCCTGAGGTGGTGCGCCGGATGGTGGCCTGGGTGAGAGAGACCGGGCATCTGCCGGTGGTGATCAAGAAGGACGTGCCGGGCTTTGTGGAGAATCGCGTCCTCTATGCGGTGATGCGCGAATGCGTCGATCTGGTGGAGAAGGGCGTGATCGACGCCGAGCACCTCGACACCTGCGTCTCTTGGGGGATTGGCTACAAGCTATCTGTGGTCGGGCCCATGGCGCTTCTCGACATGGCCGGGCTCGACATCTACCAGGCGGTCGGCAGCTATCTGAACAAGGAGCTCTGCAACCGCGCCGATGTCAGCGGCTATGTGACGGAGCGCACCAAGGCCGGACGGTTCGGCATCAAGACGAAAGGCGGCATCTTCGGCTACACGGCCGAGCGGATCGCCGAGCTCCAGGGCGAGCGTGCCCGCAAGCTCATCGCCGTGCGCAAGGCCCTGGAGAGTAAGAACTGAGAACGAAGAACTGACGAGACGGGCGTACACGATTTCTGATCAACGAACTTGGAATGGGGAGGTAAACGATGCATCCGATATCACGAAGGAAGACCCTGTCCGCTGCGGCGCTCGGCCTGCTGGCCCTCGGTGCCCTCGGCTTCGCTGCCGTCACCGCACAGGCGGCGGAGGTCAAGAAGATCGCCATCCTGACGCCCGAGGATCCGACCGATTATGGTTGGAACCAGCAGGGCTATGACGCCGCCAAGGCCGTGGCCGAGAAATACGGCCTCACCTTCATGCCGGCGACGGGCCTCGGCTATGGCGATGTCCACTCCACCTTGCGCGAGCTCGCGGGCGATGGCGCCAGCCTGATGATCGCCCATGCCAGCGGCTACAACACCGCGGCCCCCGAAGTCGGCGCGGAGACGGGCGTTCCGGTCGCCATTGTCGATCGGCCGAACGACGACAAGCCGGGCATGATCGCCGACTACACTCTCTCCGGCCATCAGGGGGCCTATCTTGCCGGCATCCTCGCCGCCAAGATGAGCAAGACCGGGGCCGTGGGCATCGTCACCTCGGGCGAGCCGCCCTCCTGGAACTCGCAGTCGGCCGCCTTCGCCCAGGGCGCCAAGGCCGCGAATCCCAATATCAAGATCATCTATGCGGTGATCGGCCCGGCCGCCTATTCCGATGCGGCCGGCGGCAGGCGCGTGACCGAATCGGTGATCGGGGCCGGGGCCGATGTGATCTTCGGCCAGGGCGATGGGGCCAGCTTCGGCATGCTCCAGGCGACCGAGACGACCAAGGCAACCAATGGCGGGCAGGTCTGGTTCATCGATGTGATCGGCGACAAGACCAAGATCGACAAGGGCACGCTGCTGTCCTCGGTCGTCTGGAACCTGATTCCGGTCTATAGCGGCATGGTCGAGGATCTGAAGGCCGGCACCTTCGGCACCAAGAAGTACGAGATCAAGCTCGACGACAATTCCGTCAACCTGCTGCACACCAAGCATATCCCGGACGACGTCTGGGCCGAGGTGATGAAGATCCGCCAGGACATCATCGACGGCAAGATCAAGGTCGAGCCGATCTTCGACGCCCAGAAAGTCCGGGCGCTGATGACCTCGGTCGCTGCAAAATAAGATCGACGGCAAGTTGATCGACGTCAGCTAGACGGGCAGGATCGAGCGGAGAGGCCCGCGGGATGGGGTGGAAGCCCCCGCCCGCGGGCATCCTTCGCAAAAGAAGATGGGCGGGAGGGTCATGACGGCACGAACGGCGACAGCCGTCGGGCCCGCCGCGACGGCGGGCGGAGAGGCGGGAACGCAGGCGGTTCCGGCGATCTCGCTGCGCGGGATCACCAAGCGCTTCCCCGGCATCCTCGCCAATGACGACATCACCCTCGATTTCCATCCCGGCGAGATCCACGTCCTGCTGGGCGAGAACGGTGCCGGCAAATCGACCCTGATCGGAATGCTCGCCGGCATGCAGCAGCCCGATGCCGGCGAGATCCGCGTGCGTGGCCGGGTGGTGAGGATCGGCTCGCCGCGCGAAAGCCTCGATCTCGGCATCGGCACCGTCTACCAGCACGTTCTTTTGGTGCCGAGCCTGACGGTCATCGAGAATCTCATGCTCGGCAGCCCCTGGTGGCGGCCGCTCGACCGTGCCCCGGTGCTGGCGCGCTTCCGCGAGCTCTCGGAGATGCTGGGGGTGGCGATCTATCCCGAAGCGCCGGTCGGCAGGCTCTCCCTCGGTCAGCAGCAGCAGGTCGAGATCATGCGCGCGCTCTGGCGGGGTGAGGGCGTGCTCATCCTGGACGAACCGACCTCCATGCTGACGCCCCAGGGGGCGCGCGACCTCGCCGAGGTCATGAAGCGCCTGCGCGACAAGGAGGTGGCGGTGATCTTCATCACCCATAAGCTGCGCGAGGCCTATGCCGCCGGCGACCGGGTTTCGGTGTTGCGCCTGGGCCGCCTCGTCGGCAGCCTCGACAAGGCTCGGCTCTCGGCCATGACCGAGGAGCAGGCGACCGACGCGGTGATCCGGCTGATGTTCGGCACCGGCGAGGGCCATGCCGGCGATGCCGAGACCCTGCTCGGCGGGCGCCACTTGCGCCGTACCGCCACGGCGGCTGCGACCGGATCCGCCATGATCGCGCTGCGCCAAGTCTCGACCGCGGCGGTCCAGGGGGAATGCGCGCTGCAGGCCGTGGCTTTCGAGGTCCGCGCCGGCGAGATCCTCGGTATCGCCGGGGTCGACGGCAATGGGCAGAAGCATCTGGCGGAGGTGCTGGCCGGCCAGCGGGCGCTTGCCGGCGGCGCGATCCTGCTGGAGGGCCGCGACATCTCGGCGGACGGCGTGGTCGAGCGGCGCGAGCATGGACTGCGCTACATCACCGATGAGCGGCTGGGGGAGGGGACCGTGGGTGCCTTCTCTGTCGCCACCAATCTGGTGCTGAAGGAGATCGGCTCACCGCCCTGGTGGCAGAACGGAATCAGCCTCTGGGATCGCATCAACGAGCATGCGCGCGCCCAGATCAAGCGCCACGACATCCGCACGCCCTCGGAGAAGACGCCGCTGGCCAAGCTCTCCGGCGGCAATATCCAGAAGGTGCTGCTGGCCCGCGAGATCACTGCCGAGGCGAAGGTCATCGTCTTCAACAAGCCGACCTACGGCCTCGATTTGCACAACACGCGGCTCGCCCGCGAGCGCATCATCGAATGCGCGCGGCGCGGGCTCGCCACCATCGTCATCTCCACCGAGCTCGACGAGCTCACCGAGATCTCGGATCGCATCGGCGTCATGTTCCGGGGCCGGCTGACGGGGATCGTCGCCAATGAGGAGAACGCCGAGCAGCGGATCGGCATGCTGATGACCGGAGCCATGCATTGAGCGCGCCGAGCGAGGCCGCCGCCGGCGCCACGGCGCCGAAGAGCCGGGCGGGCGCCGGCGCGCGAAGCCTCCTTTGGGGCGTGGCGCGCGTCGTCGTGCCGGTCCTGCTCGCCCTTCTGGTCAGCGCGGTCGCGCTCATCCTCCTGGGCAAGGACCCGCTCGTCTATTACGGCTATATCGTCGAGCGAGGCCTGTTCAACCGGATCGGCCTGCAGGAGACAATCATCCGGATGGCGCCCCTGCTGCTGATCGCTGCCGGGCTCATCGTCGCCTTCCAGGCCGGCATCTGGAATCTGGGCGGCGACGGCCAGTTCCTGCTGGCGGCGGTCGTCACCGCAGCACTCGGGCCGGCCCTCATCACCATCCTGCCCCGGGGCCTGACGCTCATCATCTGCATGCTGGTCGGCATGCTGGTGGGTGCTCTCTGGTCGGTGATCCCCGCTTTGCTCAAGGCGCGCTACGGGGTCAACGAGATCATCACCTCCCTGATGATGAGCTTCCTCGGCACGAGCCTGGCCAATGTGCTGATCAAGCTGCCCTTCGCCGATCCCGCGACCACGGTGCCTCAGACCCGCACCCTTCCGGTGGATGACCGCCTGCCGCGGCTCTTCGGCACCGCCGTCCATAGCGGCATCCTGATCGCGCTCGTCGTCGTGGTGCTGGTCCATCTGATGATGACCCGCACCGCCTTCGGCCTGAAGCTGCAGGTGGTGGGCGCCAATCCGCGGGCGGCGATGCATGCCGGCCTCGATGTGGCCAAGCTTACCATCGCGACCTTTGCGATCAGCGCCGGGCTGATCGGGCTCGGCGGCGCCGTCGAGATCCTGGGAGTCTGGGGCACGGTGCGCGCCGATTGGAATCCCGCCTTCGGCATGCTGGTGGTGCCGCTGGTCTTCCTCGCCCGCTTCAACGGCATCGCCGTCATCGGCTTCACCTTCTTCTTCGCCATGCTGATGATCGGGGCGGAGAGCGCATCCCGGCGCGTCGGCGTTCCTCAGCATTATGTGCTGGTGCTCGTGGCGCTCGTCCTGCTCTTCCTCGCGCTGGTCGACTATATCGGCCAGCGCTGGCCGCGGACCAAGGCCTGAACCATGGAAGCCCTCCTCACCCAGGCCTTCCTCAGCTCGCTGCTCTTCGGCGCGGTGACGGCCGGGGTGCCGCTGATGTTCGCAGGCCTCGGCGAGCAGATCTCCGAGAAGGCCGGCGTGCTCAATATCGGCATCGAAGGCATGATGCTCTTCGGGGCCTATACCGGCTTCGTTGCCGCCTACTACTCCGGCTCCTTCTGGCTGGGCTTTCTCGCGGGCGGCATCGGCGGCATGGCGGTGGCGCTGTTCATGGTGGTGCTCTGCATCCGCCTCGGCCTCAACCAGATCGTCATCGGCATCGCGCTGACCCTGGGCGCCGAAGGGCTGACGGCGCTGCTCCATTATTTTCAGTTCAGCCGCACCTATCCGCGCCTCTCCTCGGCGCCGGTCCTGCCGATCCCGGGCTTGAGCCAGATTCCCGTGCTGGGCCCGGCGCTCTTCAGCCACAACGCGGTCGTCTATATCGGGGTCCTGCTGGTGGCGGGCCTAACCTGGCTCTTCCGGCGCAGCCATATCGGTCTCAATCTCGAGGCGGCGGGCAGCAAGCCTGCGGCACTGGACGCGGCGGGGGTGAGCGTGCTCGCGACCCGGTCCTGGGCGGTGCTGGCGACCGGCTTCCTGACGGGCGTAGGCGGCGCCTATCTCGCCAATGTGGGCGCCGGGCTCTTCGTCCCCTTCATGACCAATGGCGCCGGCTTCATCGGCATCGTGCTCGCCATGCTGGCGCGGGGCCGGCCGGTCTGGGTGCTGGCCGGTGCCGCGCTCTTCGGCGTCAGCCTGGCACTGACCACGGCGCTTCAGGTGGCGGGAGTCAACATCCCGACCGATGTGGTGCAGATGCTGCCCTTCGCCATGGTCATGCTGGTGCTGGTGATCTTCGCACGCCACAGTGTCCTGCCCCCGGCATTGGGGCTACCCTATCTGCGCGGCGATCGGTAACAGCCGGCGTCGGGTGAGTTGCTTGAGGCGCGTTGCGTCAGGGAGGAGGGAACCACAATGAGCGACACCAAGGTCTATCTGCTGGATGGGGGGACGCTGGTCATCGACGGCTTCCATGCCTTTTGGAACCGGGGGCCGGGGGGCGAGCTGCGCTTTCCCTGCTATGCGGTGCTGATCGAGCACAAGGACGGCCGGTACATGTTCGATACCGGCTACGACTTCGATCATGTGATGCGCGTGCTGCCCTTCGAGAAGCCGATCCAGGACGCGGGGCAGACGATTCCCGGCCAGCTCGCCAAGCTCGGCCTGAAGTCGAGCGACATCAACTACGTCATCAACTCGCATTACCACTTCGATCATTGCGGCGGGAACAAGCATCTGCACGAGGCCTGCACCATCTGCCATGCCCGCGAGCTGGAGGCGAGCGGCAACTGCCAGCCCTTCGAGCATCTGGGCTATTCCGATCTCACTTTCGCACCGGAGATCGCCAAGAAGAAGGGCGTGCAGCTTCCGCCCGATCCCGCCCTCGACATGTACACGCCGAAATTCCAGACGCTGATCGGCGATCAGGAGATCGCCAAGGGCCTATGGCTCTTCGAGACTCCGGGCCACACCGCCGGGCATTACAGCCTGATGGTCGAGTTCGCGAAGCGCCGTCCCATCCTGTTCACGGCCGATGCCTGCTACAGCAAGAAGAACATGGACATGATGTGCATCTCGAGCTTCCACCTCGATCCGACGGCGAGCCTCAATTCGATGAAGCGGCTGAAGGAGCTGGCGGCAAAGCACGACGCCGAGCTCTTCTATTCCCACGATCCGGAGAGCTTCAAGACCTACCAGACCGGCGCGGCCTATTACGAGTAGGGCAGCGCGGGCGTTGCCCGCCCTTCTTCCCCCGCCCCCTTGACGGGGGCGGGTCGGGGTGGGGGTGACGGCGCTTCCCCCGGTATCTAAGCTGGCCGGCATGACTGTGCCCGTCGCCCGCAGGCTCCGTAAAAAGCTGACCGATGCCGAGCGTCGGATCTGGTCACGCCTTCGACTTCGCCAGCTCGATGGAATGAAGTTCCGGCGGCAGGCACCCATCGACCAGTATGTCGTTGACTTCCTCTGCCTCGAGAAAAGATTGATCGTCGAGATCGACGGCGGCCAGCATACCGTTCAATCAGATAAGGCGCGTACGGCCTGGCTTGAGGCGCAGGGGTTCACGATCGTCCGTATCTGATGCTGTGGACGGCTCCTCCACCGGCACGTAAGTGCCACGGAGGTGGTCGCCGATGGGGTGGCCCCGGGTCGGAGGAGGCGGGCATGCAAGCGGTCACTAC
>DATFRE010000664.1:0-2667 GCA_035263545.1 Dongiaceae bacterium | reverse complement strand
CGGCAGGCGGAAGCGCTGGACGCTTTGCGCGCGGCGGCGGTCAGCGGGGAGGCGATCAGCGTTTCCCGCTGAGCTCGGCGAGGAACTCGCCGGTGGTGCGCTGGCGGCAGTAGCCGCGGATGGCGCGCAGCGAGTTGTCGTGACGCTCCTCCGTGCCGGCGGCGCAGGCATCGGTGATGAGGGTCACGAGGTAGCCGAGATCGCAGGCGTCGCGCACCGCGCCCTCGACGCATTGATCGGTGACCACGCCGCTGATGACCAGATAGCGCGTCTCCAGATTGCGCAGGATGTAGTCGATATTGGTGGAGACGAAGACATTGGAGGAGGTCTTGGGGATCACCATCTCGTCCTCCGCCGGCGCGAGCGCGTCGATCACCCGGCCGTCCCAGGAATCCGGCGGGACGTTGAAGCCGGTGATCTTGTAATCCAGGCTGCGGTCGCGCCCATCGCGGGTCAGGTTGCGGATCAAGGTGTACATCACCTCGATGCAGACCCTGCGGCAGCCCGCCTGGAGGCGCTGCATGTTCGGCACCACGACCTTCTCGATCTGGCGGAAGAAATAGCCATGCTTGGCCTCGAGCTCGCCCGGGGCGAGATCCTTGAACTCGGCGCCCTTGGGCGTGGCGCAGAAGTTCTGGATATCGATGAAGAGCAGCGTCGTATGCGCGATCTCGACCGGCAGGTCGCGGGTCGAGGGGAAAGGCTTCGCGAGGGACATGGGTCTCGTCTCCGGTAGGGCGGGAAGATTGGTCAGGCCGCGGCGGCGCTCATTCGCTGCCAGGCCTCGGGCAGGAGGCGCGCCAGGCGATCGGCCCAGGCGCGCTGGCCGGGGGCATCCGCGATCAGGTCCTGGCGGATCTCGATCTCGACATGGGGGATGCCGCGGCGCTCGCCATGGACGGGAATCGTGTAGTCGGTGAGATCGCCCACCTCGTAAGGCTCGTTGTCGCCCACGGCCAGATCGCCCTCGGCCTCCAGCAGCGCCTTCAAGGCATGGGCAAAGCGCGGGTCGCGATTGTAGAGCATGCCGATCTGCCAAGGCCGCGGAACACCCTTGAAGACGGGGGTGAAGCTGTGCATGGCGATCAGCACCGTGGGCCGGCCCGCGGCCTGGCGCCGGTCGAGCTCGGCCACGATCCGGTCGTGATAGGGCATCAGGATCTCGCGCACCCGGGCCGCGCGCTGGCTCTCGCTCAAACCCCGATTGCCGGGGATCTCGGTCAGCTCGCTGAGCGTGACGATGGAGCTCTCGACCGAGGGATCGCGATTGGCATCGATGACCAGGCGCGAATAGATCTGGCGAATGGCGAAGGCATCGAGCGCCTCTGCCAGATGGCTGGTCACGGCGGCGGCACCGATATCCCAGGCGATATGGCGGTCGAACTCGGCAGGCGGGAGGCCCAGATCGCCGAGCTTCCTCGGCAGGCGCCGGCCGCCATGATCGCAGGTCAGGAAGAAGGGCGAGGCGCCGCGTTCATGCTCGATGGCGAAGGGCAGAGGCTCGTCCTCGGCCAGGAGCTCGCGCTGTAGCTTCATCGCTGGGTCATCCTCAATAGGTGAGCGCGTAGCGGGCGCATTGGGCCGCCGGGTCGAGGCCTTCCAGGCAGCGGATCTCGGCCCGCTTGTGACGCAGATAGGCATCGAGCAAGACGGGCCCGAACCAGGTTTTCGCTTCCGGCGTCGCCTCGAGCAGATCCAGCGCCTCGCCCAGCGAATGGGGCAGCGGGCGGATGCCGGCCTCGGCGCGCTCGGCCTCGCTCATATGCGCGACGTCTCGGGGCGGCGGCAGATCGAGCTTCTGACGGATGCCCTCGACCCCCGCATGGATCACCGCGCCCAGCGCCAGATAGGGGCTCGCCGCGGCATCGGCCGGGCGGAACTCGATGTTGAACTGACGCGCCGGATCGGTGCCGGGCACCGTCAGCACCGGGCAGATGCGCAAGGAGGCCTCCCGGTCGCGATCGGCGATATAGGCATAGGTGGGCGCCCAGCGATTGGGAGTGAGGCGGATATAGGAGATCGTCGAGGGCGCGGTGACGGCACAGATCGCCGGCAGGAACTTCAGCAGGCCGGCCATGAAGGCCCGGGCCGGCTCCGCCAGCCCATAGGCGCCGGCGGCATCCTGCATCACCGGATTCCCCTCGGCGTCGCGGAAGCTCATATGGATATGGACGCCGTTGCCCACGCCCTTGGGATCGAGGATCGGCGAGAAGATCGCCTTCGCGCCCAAGCGCAGCGCCGTGGAGCGGGCGATCTCGCGCATGACGATGGCGTCGTCGGCGACCCTGAGCCCGATGCTGGGCTGGCAGGTGACCTCATATTGCCGGGCGCCATACTCCGGCAGGAAGGAATCTGGCACGACCCCCGCCTGGCGCAGCGCCGCGGTGAAGATCTCGCCGAAGACGCCCTGGCGGCGATAGGCATCGAGGCTATAGGAGGCGCCGGGCAGCTCCTCCACCCCGGTATAGACGAACTCCTGCTCGAAGGCGGCGTAGAGGCGATAGCCGGCGGCCGCCTCCAGCGCCGCCAGCCCCCGGCGCAGGAAATCGCGCGGGCAGCAGGCCCAGGGCCGGCCATCGGTTTCCCTGATATCGCCCAGATAGAAATGCTCGGGCGTGCCGTCTTCGTCGAAGTGAACCTTCACCTCGGTCTGCGGGTCCGGCACCA
>DATFRE010000663.1:0-4974 GCA_035263545.1 Dongiaceae bacterium | reverse complement strand
ACTGGCGCTACATCGGCCTGCCCGTCCTGTGGCCGCCCCTGCTGGGCGCCTCACTCCTGCTCTTCGCCAACGCCTTCGGCGCGGTCGCCACCGCCTACGCGCTGACCGGCAGCTCGCTCAACATCGTCACGATCGTGCTCTACGCCCAGATTCGCGGCGACGTGCTCCACAACCAGAACCTGGGCTACGCGCTGGCCCTCGGCATGATCCTCATCACGGCGCTCTCCAATGGCGGCTATATGTGGCTGAGCGCGCGCAGCGAACGGATGCGGCGATGAAAGAATCCCGGTTTGGCGCCTGGCTCGCGCTCGTCATCGGCACGCTCTATTTCATCGTGCCGCTGATCGGAACCTTCGAGTTCTCGCTGCGCATGCGGCGCGGCGAGTACAGCTTCGATGCCTATCGGGTCGTCTTCGCCGATCCCCGCTTCCAGGCCTCCTTCGGCTATTCGACCGTGCTGGCGATCGCGACCATCATCGTCGGCGTGCTGCTGGTGGTGCCGACGGCCTATTGGGTGCAGCTCCGTCTGCGGCGGCTCAGGCCCATCGTCGAGTTCATAACCCTGCTGCCGCTGGTCATCCCCGCGATCGTCCTCGTCTTCGGCTATCTCAGGATCTACAACAGCTCCTCGATCCTGCCCTTCACGGCCCATGAGCGCAGCACCGACCTGCTGCTCTGCTTCAGCTATGTGACCCTGGCGCTGCCCTACATGTACCGGGCGGTCGACACGGGCCTGCGCGCCATCGATGTCAGGACGCTGACCGAGGCGGCCGAGACCCTGGGCGCCGGCTGGGCGCGCATTCTCTTCGCCGTCATCCTGCCCAATGTGCGCACGGCTGTCCTCAGCGGCGCCTTCCTCACCTTCGCCATCGTCATCGGCGAGTTCACCATGGCGAGCCTGCTGGCGCGGCCCGCCTTCGGCCCCTATCTGCAGCTCATGGGCGCCAACCGCGCCTATGAGCCCTCGGCGCTGGCGATCATCGCCTTTGCCGTCACCTGGGCCTGCATGGGCCTGATCCAGATCTTCGGGCGCGGTGCTGCTAGGGCGCGCCGGCCGGCCGGCCGCTAGAAGGGGAAAGCTCATGGCGTTTCTCGAGATCGAAAAGGCGCGCAAGGTCTATGGCGCCAATACCGTGGTCCAGAATTTCGAGCTGTCGGTTCAGCGCGGCGAGTTCGTCTCCTTCCTCGGGCCCAGCGGCTGCGGCAAGACAACGACGCTGCGCATGATCGCGGGCTTCGAGGTTCCGACGCTCGGCGCCATCCGGATTGACGGGCGCGATGTGACCCATCTCAGGCCCAATCAGCGCAATGTCGGAATGATGTTCCAGGCCTATGCGCTGTTCCCCAACATGACGGTCGCCGAGAATGTCGGCTTCGGTCTCAGGGTCGCCAAGCGTCCCGCTGCGGAGATCAAGTCGCGGGTCGATGAGATGCTGAACCTGATCAAGCTGCCCCAGATGGGCGGGCGCTATCCCTATCAGCTCTCGGGCGGACAGCAGCAGCGCGTGGCGCTGGCCCGCGCGCTCGCCAACAAGCCGCAAGTGCTGCTCCTGGACGAACCGCTCTCCGCCCTCGATGCCAAGATCCGCATCTCGCTGCGCGAGGAGATCCGCGCCGTGCAGCGCGAGCTCGGCATCACCACCATCTATGTGACCCACGACCAGGAAGAAGCTCTTTCCATGTCCGACCGCATCGTCGTGATGAGCGAGGGGCGGATGGAGCAGGTGGGAACCCCCTTCGAGATCTATAACTTTCCGCGCACCCGCTTCGTCGCCTCCTTCGTCGGTACGCTCAATATCCTGAAGGGCAAGGTGCTGGACCCCACGACCGGCCGCATCATGGTGGACGATCAGGAGATCTTTGCCGCCCGCGGCATCGCCGATGCCCAGGCGGGCGAGCCGCGCTCGGTGGCGCTCCGGCCCGAGGCCCTGGCGATCGGGCGCAACGGTGCCGGCAGCAACCAGCTCAAAGGCACGATCGAGGAGGTGGCGTTCCTCGGGGCCATCGTGCGCATTCGCCTGCGCCTGAAGGAGAGCGCGATTCATTTCGACACCTTCAACAATCCGAGCGCACCGCCGCCGGAGCGCGGCCAGCCGGTGACGGTCGGTTTCTCGCGCGAGGATATTCTCGTTCTGGAAGGTGCGGAGGCGCACTGAGGCCTGACCGCTTTCGGGCGCCCGTCGTTCCGGCTGAACGGGCGTTTCGCCGACGGGACGTCGTACCCGGCCCCGACTCCTGAAACGCAGCGAAAAAAGATCCGGGTGCAAACGAAAATTCATTTGCCACCCGGCAGCGCCATGGCCAATTGAGGGAGAAGCCCGCAAGTCTGGCTGCTCACGGTTCCTGGAACTGGTGGGGCATGGGCGCGTTTCGTTTTTTTGCCCCTGCGGGCTTCGATCAACCGCAGCAGAAGTTGGAGAGTGACCGATGGCCATCGAATTGCCCAAGCTTCCCTATGCGCTCGACGCGCTTGCGCCGCATGTGAGCAAATCCACCCTGGAGTTCCACCACGGCAAGCATCACAGGGCCTATGTGGACAAGACCAATGAGCTGATTGCCAATAGCGATCTCGCCGGCAAGAGCCTGGAGGAGATCGTCAAGGTGGCGGCGGGGAAAAAGGACAAGGTTGCCCTCTTCAACAATGTCGCCCAGGCCTGGAACCATAACTTCCTCTGGCACTCCATGTCGCCCGATGGCGGCAGCGAGCCGGGTGGCGCGCTCGCGGAACGGATGGAGAAGGATCTCGGCGGCTTCCCGGGCTTTGCCGAGGCCTTCAAGAAGGCCGCTACCGGCCAGTTCGGCAGCGGCTGGGCCTGGCTCGCTCTGGCTGATGGCAAGCTCGAGATCAGCGCGACCGCCAATGCCGATACACCGCTCGTCCATGGCAAGACGCCGCTCCTGACCCTCGATGTCTGGGAGCATGCCTATTACCTGGACTACCAGAACCGGCGGCCCGACTACGTGGCGACCTTCCTCGAGAAGCTCGTCAACTGGGAGTTCGCTGCCAGCAACCTGCAGAAAGCCAGCCAGCGCAAGGCGGCCGAGTAGCAGGCGAACGGATTTGAGCCCTCGCGCCCGATCGCGGGCGCGGGGCCCGGGTCATTCGGTTTCCGTTCCGACCACCAGCAGGTTGCAGGGCATCTGCTCGAAGATGGAGTGGCCGGCGGACCTGTCGAAGTAATGCTGCATGCCGACCCGCTCGTGATGGCCGATCACCACCAGATCGGCCTTGGTCTCGCGGGCGGCATAGCATATGGCCTTCGCCGGCTCGCCATGGGCGCAATGCACCTCGACCTCGACGCCGGCCTTGCGGATGGCTTCGGCCTCGGCCTCCAGCAAATTGCGGAACTCCTCGGCGAAGCGGTCCGGAAGCCCCATGGGCGCCATGGCCTCGGCGATCATGACCCTGGTATCGTCGGTCACGACACCGACCAGGATGACCTGGGCACTCAGCGCGGCGGCCAGCCCGACGCCATGGCGCAGCACCGGCTCGCTCTCGGCCTTGCCGTCATAGGCGATCAGAATTCGCGAATACATGGCTCCGTCCCCTTACCCGGTCCAGATGTCGTGCGACATCTCCCGGACTCGAACCCGATGCTATAATGCGCAGGGGCTTGCGGAAGGGGAAAGGTGAATCCATGGGCCAGCCGAACGTCCGACGCCTTCGGGCCGCATCCGCGGCCGTTTTTCTGCTGCTCGCGAGCCTGCTCCAGCCTGCCTCGGCGGCCCAGAACGCGCCGCTTGGCAGCTACCTCCTGAGCTGCCGCAATGTGCAAGTCCAGAACCTGCTCGGCGGGAGCGGCACCAATCTCGTGGCCTCCTGCCGTACCAATGACGGGCGCTATGTGCAAAGCACGCTGCCCAACACTTGCAACGGCGACATCGCCAACATCAACGGCCAGCTCACCTGCAGTGGCAGCACGCCGAACAACACGCCGCCCTCCGGCAGCTATCAGCAGAGCTGCAACAACATTTACATGACCGGCCCGATCCTGAATGCCAACTGCCTCCGGCGGAACGGCCAGGTCTCGCAGACCACGCTCAACGTGCTCAATTGCAAGGGCGGCGACATCTCCAATCAGGACGGCCAGCTGACTTGCGGCGGTGGCGGCCAGATTCCGAGCGGCAGCTATCAGCTGAGCTGCAGCGGCGCCACTATGATGGGGCCAGTTCTCGTTGCCCGGTGCCGCGATATGAGCGGGCGGATGGTGCAGACCCAGCTCAACATCCAGAACTGCCGCCAGGATATCGCCAATATCAACGGCAACCTCACCTGCCAGGGCCAGGGCGGTCGCGGCATCACCGTCTACGACAAGGCTGGCTGGCAAGGGCAGAGCCGCACGATCCAATCCGCGATCTCTGATCTCAGCACGATCGGCTTCGGCAATTCGATCCAGTCGATCGCGATCCCGAGCGGCACCTGGGAATTCTGCACCGAAGCCTATTTCACCGGCCGCTGCGCGCGGCTGAGTCAGGGCGTGTCCGATCTGAAGCCCATGGGATGGGCCTTCCAGATCATGTCGATCCGGCCTGTGAACTGAGTCGCAGCGCTCAGTATCCCGGTGGCGGAACGAAGCCGCCGATCTCCCGCGCCAGCAGCCGCGCGAAGTCGATCGAGGTCAGGTCCTGGAGATGGTCGGCGATGATCTGGACCCCCAGCGGCAGCCCGGCCTGGGTCAGCCCGATGGGGGTAACGGTGGAGGGCAGGAAGACGACGCCGGAAATGCCGGCCCAGAAGAGCTGGTCATTGGTGTTCTCCATCTTCCCGTTGACGGCGATGACCCGATCGAGCCGGTCGCCCGCCTGGTCATGGGGCCAGGCCGGCCCCGCCGCCGCGGGGGTCAACAGCACGTCCCAATCCTGGAAGAAGGCGTGCCAGGCCCAGCGCAGCTTGGTGCGCTCCTCATGGGCGGCGAGCCAGTCGCGATGGAGGATCGTGGCCGCCCGGGCGACGCGCGCCTTGTAGCTGTCGTC
>DATFRE010000662.1:0-8157 GCA_035263545.1 Dongiaceae bacterium | reverse complement strand
TCCGCCCCGCCGACGCCGCGGAGCTTCAATCCGAAGCCGATATTTCGCTCCACCGACATATGGGGAAAGAGGGCGTAGTCCTGGAATACGGTGGTCGTCGGCCGCGTCGCGGGCCCAAGCGCGGTCACGTCCCGCCCGGCGATCAGGACCCGGCCGGAGGTGGGAAAGGCGAAGCCGCCGATGAGCGAGAGCAGCGTGGTCTTGCCGCTGCCCGAGGGGCCGAGCAGCACGACATAGTCGTGAGCGCCGACCGAGAGCGAGACATCGTCCAGGGCCGTGACCTCGCCATAGAGCTTGCGCACCCCTTCGATGGCGAGATGAGGGGCCACGCTCATCGGCGGCGCTGTCGCAGCAGCAGAAGCTCGACCACGATCATGAGCAGGATGGAGCAGAGGAAGATGAAGGAGCCGGCGGCATTGGTCTCGGCATTCACTCCGCCCCGCAGGAGGCTCAGGATCACCACCGGCAGGGTCACCTCGAAGCGCGTGTTGAGAAGCGCGATCAGGGTCTCGTCCCAGGAGAAGGTGAAGCAGAGGCAGAAGGCCGCGATCAGGGCCGGGGCGATCATCGGGGCGGTGATGCTGAACAGGACACGGAAGGTCGAGGCGCCGAGATCGCGCGCCGCCGCCTCCACCCGCCGCTGATGCTCGCCGAGCTGGGCGAGGCAGATGGCGAAGGCGAGCGGCATGTTGATGACGACATGCCCGGCGGTCACGATCCAGAGGCTGGGCCCAAGGCCGAGCGCCGAAGCGCTCACCAGGAGGCCCATGCCGATGAGGAGATAGGAGACGGCGAGCGGCAGGATGATCACCGCCTGCATCGCACCTTTGCCCGGAAAGTCATAGCGGGCGATGCCATAGGCGCCGAGAAAGCCGATCAGGACCGAGAGCGCGGAGGAAACACCGCCCACCATCAGGGAATTCACGAAGCCATCCACCAGCCTGCCATCGGCGAAGGCGGCCTGGTACCAGCGCAGCGACGGGCCGTTGAAGGGCGGCACGGGCAGATTGCCGCCCTGGAAGGAGAACAGCACCAGCACGACCACCGGCAGGAAGATGAAGACATAGCAGGCCGTCATGTAGAAGCCGCCGAAGATGGGCCCGAGACGGGAGAGGGCGAAGCGCCCCCTCACAGCCGCGCCATCCTGAGCCAGCGCTGCATGCCGAGATAGGCGATGGCCACAACCAAAGTGAGCACCAGGGACATGACCGAGGCCATGGGCAGGTTCAGCTGGCGCTGGATCTGCATCATGACCACCTGGGGCAGCAGCAACCCGCGGAAGCCCCCCAGGATCTGAGGCGTCACGAAATCGCCGATGCAGAGCACGATGGTGAGGAAGGCGCCGACGGCGACGCCAGGGATACTGAGCGGCAGCGTGACGGCGAGGAAGCAGCGCCAGGCCGAGGCGCCGAGATCGCGCGCGGCCAGCGCGTAGTGCGGATTGATCTGCACGAGATTGGCGTAGATCGTCAGCGCGTTCAGCATGATGAAGAAATGGACGAAGCCCAGCTCCGTCGCCTGCGGGTTATAGGCAAGCCGCAGGGGATGCTCGACGATGTGAAGCGCCAGCAGCAGGTTATTGATGACGCCCACCGGCGAGAGGGCGAGCAGCCAGGCATAGGAGCGCACCACATAGGAGGTCCAGAAGGGCAGGATGGCCATGGCGAGCGCCAGGCGCTGCCAGCGCCGCGGCAGGATGTTCGCGATGCCATAGGCGAAGGGATAGGCGAGCAGCGTGCTGACCACCACCACGACGGCGGTCGTCACCGCCGAGTTCCAGAGTGCCGCGGTATAGGCGCTCTCGGCGAAGAAGGCCCGGTAGCCCGCGAGGCTGAGCGGCCCGGGCTTCCCCTCGGAATCCAGCGGCATGAGACTGTAGGCCGCCATGATCGCCAGAGGGGCGGCGAAGAACAGCAGGATCCAGCCGACCGCCGGAAGCGTGAAAGCGAGGCCCGCGAGCCGGGCTTTGACCTGGGCCCGGCTCTCGACCTCGCTGCCCGCGGATGGGGCGATGGCCTCGTCGCTCACTTACCCTGCATCACCTGCGCCCAGAGGGCCTGAAGCTTCTGATCCATCTCCGGTGTCATCTGGAGATAGGGATAGGAGACCTTGATATAGCCCGGCTGGTCGTCCCAGCGCAGGATCTTCTTCTGCTCGGGTGTCAGCACCGCCTTGTTGTTCGCCGGCATGCCCCAGTAGCAGGAGGAGGTGGCGAGCTTGCCCTGCCCTTCCGGGCTCAGGATGTACTGGATGAACTTGGTCGCCATCGACTTGTTGTTTGAGCCGGCGAAGACGCCGAGGCCCTGCTGCCAGCGGATGCCGCCCTGCTTCGGGATGATGTAGTCGAGATTCGGCTTGTCCCTCGCCATGCCGGCGGTGACCCATTCGCCGCCGCCCACCAGGATGTCGACCGCGCCGGTGGCGAGCGCCTGCTGCACCGGCGTGACATCGCCCACCATCGCGGCATTGGCCTTGAGCGCGGCGAGCTTCTCCTTGATCGCCGGCAGATCGGCATCGCTGATCGCCGTCGGATCCTTGCCGAGGGCCAGCGCCACATACTGGATCTCCGGCACGTAATAGTCATAGACGGCGACCCTGTCCTTGTATTTGGGATCCCAGGGCGCCTGGATATCCGACATCGCGCCTTCGGAGACGGCGGTCTTGTCGAAGGCGACGGTGTTGTAGCCGAACTTCTCAGGCACGGTGTAGAGCTTGCCCTCGAAGGAGCTGAGCTTGGGATTGGCGATCTCCGCCGGGATGTCGGCGAAGGGGTAGTCCTTGGCATCGAGCGGCGCCAGCAGTCCCATCTTGGCGAGACGGCCGGTATCCGTCTGGTCCATGACGACGACATCCCAATCGCCGGGCTTCGACTGGCCCAGAACCGCCAGAATCTGGGCCGTCGAGGAGATGTCCTTGTAGTTGATCTTGACACCGTTAGCGGCCTCGAAGGGCTGCAGCAGGGTCGGATCCTCGTGATCGCACCAAGTGAGCACATTGAGGCTGCCTTGCGCTTGCGCCCCGGATACGACGCCGAGGGGGAGCGCCGCTCCCATGAGGCCGGCGATAGTCAGGCGAAGGGCAAGATTACGAGCCAAAGACCGCGGTTCCATGCGTCATCTCCCTGGTGTCTTACACGCTTGATCGCGCTTGCCGAAAAAATGAACCAGCTATAAATTTGCGTCAAGCTCTAGTTTAATGGAAGGGCTCATGACCGGCTTGCGAGAGCGGCAGAAGGTAGGTCGGCGCAAGGATATCCTCGCTGCCGCTAGCCTCCTCTTCCGGCGCGACGGCTTCGCTGCGACCAGCATCGAGCAGATTGCGGGCCGGGCGCGGCTTTCGGCCGGCACGGTCTACAACTATTTCGGCTCGAAGGGCGATCTCCTGCTGGCCTTGGTGGCGCTCGACGGCGAGGAAGTGCGCAGCGCCGGCGCCGCCTTCCTGGTCAACCCGCCCAAGGACCCCGTGGCCGCCGTCCGGCGCCTGCTGGAGAACTATCTCGACCATTCCCTGGTCCATCTCGACAAGGGGCTCTGGCGCCAGATGATGGGAACAGCCCTCTATTATGCTGAGACGCCCATCGGCGCCGGCTATCGGGCACTGGATCGCGCACTCATCGACCAGGTCGCAGGGCTCTGCCGCGCCCTTCAGCTGCGCGGCGATATCCCGGCAAGGATAGACTGCGCCGATGCCGGCGAAGTGCTGTTCTATGTCTGCAACTCGCTGTTCATGGAGTTCGTCGCCGACGATGCCATGGCGCTGGCGAGCCTGAAGCGGCGCATGGCGCGCCAGATCCGCCTCGTCTTCGAGGGCATGCTTCGCTAAGTTCCAGAAATCAGCCCGGGAGCGCATTCATGACCAAGACCCATTACCAGCCCCTCGGCGGCAATCAGATGCCCCGATTCGGCGGCCCCGCCACCATGATGCGCCTGCCGAGCCGACCTTCGGCCGAGGGCCTCGATGCCTGCTTCGTGGGGGTGCCCTTCGATATCGGGACCTCCAACCGGTCCGGCGCGCGCTTCGGGCCGCGCCAGATCAGGGCGGAGAGCTGCCTCATCCGCCCCTACAACATGGCGACCCGGGCGGCCCCCTTCGACAGCCTCTCGGTGGCGGATTTCGGCGATGTCGCCATCAACACCTTCAATCTCGAGAAGAGCATCGAGATCATCGAGAAGGCCTATGACGAGATCCTGAGCCATGACTGCCGGCCGCTGACGCTGGGGGGCGACCACACCATCGCGCTTCCCATCCTGCGCGCCCTCAAGCGCAAATACGGGCCGGTGGGCATGGTCCATGTCGATGCCCATGCCGACATCAACGACACGATGTTCGGCGAGAAGATCGCCCATGGCACGCCCTTCCGCCGGGCCGTGGAGGAAGGGCTGGTCGATGGCAAGCGGGTGGTGCAGATCGGGCTGCGCGCCACCGGCTATGCGGCGGAGGATTTCGACTGGCCCCGCGCCCAGGGCTTCCGGGTCGTGCAGGCCGAGGAGTGCTGGTACAAATCGCTGACGCCGCTCATGGCCGAGGTGCGCCAGCAGCTGGGGTCGGGGCCGGTCCATGTCACCTTCGATATCGACGGGCTCGATCCCTCCTCCGCGCCCGGCACGGGCACGCCGGAGATCGGCGGGCTCACCACCATCCAGGGTATCGAGATCATCCGCGGCTGCCGCGGCCTCGCCATCGTCGGCTGCGACATGGTCGAGGTCGCCCCGCCCTATGACCCCAGCGGCAACACGGCCCTGCTGGCGGCCAATCTCCTCTTCGAGATGCTCTGCATCCTGCCCGGGGTGCAGTACAGGAACTAGGCGCGAGAGGGGGAGTAGAGGCTCCCTACTCCGCCGCCCGGACCGCCGGGCTCTCCGGCCGCGGGAAGCTGCGGTCGTGGCGCAGCGCCGGGATCGCGGCGCGAGCCTCGTCGACCTTGGCCGGGTCGATATCGGCGGTGATCCAGCCGGTTCTCTCTCCGCCATCGGCCAGCACCTCGCCCCAGGGATCGACGATCAGGCTGTGCCCCCAGGTGCGCCGGCCCTCGGCATGGGTCCCGCCCTGGTTGGCTGCAAAGACGAAGCTGCCGGTCTCGATGGCCCTTGCCCGGACCAGGACATGCCAATGGGCCTTGCCGGTGGTGTAGGTGAAAGCGGCGGGGATGGCGAGGTAGCGCGCGCCCGCCTGGGCGAGCGCGCGATAGAGATAGGCGAAGCGTAGGTCGTAGCAGACGGACATGCCGATCGGCCCCCAGGGCGAGGGCGCCAGCACGGCGGCGGCCCCCGCCTTCACCGTCGCGGATTCGCGATAGGTCTCCCCGCTCGCCAGATCGACATCGAAGAGATGCAGCTTGTCGTAGCGCGCGGCGATGGCGCCCTTGGGATCGATCATGTAGGAGCGGTTGGCGACGCGGTTCTCCCCCGGCACCTTGATCAGGAGCGAGCCTACCAGGATCCAGGCCCCCGTCTCCCGCGCCAGATCGCTGAAACGGGCAAGGCCGGGATCATTCTCCTCTGGCACGGCCTTCTCCAGGACCTTGGGATTCTGGGGCTCCAGCATCGTCGCCATCTCGGGCAGGACGATGAGCCGGGCGCCATCGCCGGCCGCGCCCCGGATCATCGGCTCGAGGGCGGCGATGCTGGGCGCCATATCGCGCTCGGCGCAGTTCTGCACGCAGGCGACGCGGAAGGTCTCGGCCATGGCGGCTCTCCTCGCAGTGGAATGCTTCAGGTATAGCCTTGCCGGCAATTATAACCTTGCCGCCCGGCGCCGCGCGGGGTTATGTGGACCCGCCGCGGCGAGCGCCCCTGTAGCTCAATTGGCAGAGCAACGGTTTTGTAAACCGTAGGTTGTTGGTTCGAGTCCGACCGGGGGCACCAGTGATTTCAGGGCTTTCTGGGCGCCGCCGGCGCGCCGCGCGCGGCCGAGTCCACAGGCGAGTCCACAAACCCCGGTCCGCTGGTCCTGACGCTGGTGACGGAAGCGTCGACCAGCCATGCGGGCAGCGCCGCGCGCAGATAGGACCCCAGCCCGGTTTCGTGGCTCTCCATCCGGCCCGGGGCGACGAGCGCGCCGCCATTGCTGACCAGCCCGACGGCGCGGCCCTCGGCGGTGACGATCGGCGAGCCCGCTCATGCCGGGCTTGATCGTTCCGTCTGTCGCCTGCATCAGGAGCCTGCCCTCCCATAGCCTCAGCGTGCCCTTGATCAGCCGCGTCGGGTTCAGCCCGAGCGTATAGACAACGGCGCCTTCCACGCCGGCGGCCGCGAAGGTCAGCGTCGCCCGCCGCGCGGTCCAGCGTTCATAGGCCCGGGACCGGACGTCGAAGACAAAGGGATCGGGCACCGCGAAGACCGCCAGATCGGCGATCGGGTCGACGAACCGGCATTCGGCCCATATCCGGCGGCGCTTGCCGTCCAGCCGGCCGAGCAGATTCGGATAGATGCCGGCGTACTCATCGATGACGGGCTCCGGCAGCCGCGGCAGGCAGTGCGCCGCGGTCAAGACGAGGCGCGCCTCGCCATGGGCGATCACGAAGCCGCGGCCACCACCGACGCGTATGGTTGCCCGGCGGAGCTGGACCGACAGGTCGAGCGGATTCATTTCCGCTTGCCCTCCGGCTTGGGCGCGTCGGCGAGGACGCGATCGAGGGCGGCGACCGCCAGTTGCTCGGCCCGCGTCGTGACGTGCTGATACACCCGCAAGGTCATCGCCGGATCAGAATGCCCCAGGCGATCGGCCACCACCTTGATCGGCACCTGCTGCTCCAGGAGAGCGACGGCATGGGCATGGCGGTAGATGTGCAATCCCGGCTTGAGGCCGTGTCGGCGGGCGATTCTGGCGACCATGGCAGTGGCATTGGAGGGTCGCCACACGCCGCCATGCGGCGCCGGGAAGACCAGGTCATCCGGATTCCAGGACCTGCCCGATTGCATCTGGAGCTCCCGCGTCCACACTCGGTGCGCCCGCAGCCGGGCGAGGCAATCGGCGGGCAAGGCGACCTGGCGGCGCGAGCTGGCATTCTTCGGCTCGGGCTTGATGCCGTAGGCGCCGCCGGCTTCGAATACCGCCTTGGCGATGGTGACGACACCGCGGTCGAGATCGATATCGGCCCAGCTCAACGCCAGGAGCTCGCTCTTGCGGGCGCCGGTCGCGAGCATCGTGTGCACCAGCATTGCCGCGATCGGCTGCTCGGCCTCGGCCAGCCGTTCGGCGAGTGCCAGAGTCTCTTCCACGCTCGGCGGCTGCGGTGAGGCCAGCTTCAAGCTCGGCGCCGTCGCCCCCTCCCACGGCCGGGTGCTGATCAGCTGCCATCTGTGCGCCTGCCTGAGCGCCTTGCGGACGCAGCCATAGGCACCGGCGGTGGTGACCGGGGCATAACGCTTGCGCAGCTGGGCGGTCAGCTCATCGAGATCGCGGGCACTGATCCTCGACAAGAGACGATCGCCGATCAGGGCACTGATCACCTTCACATGCTGGCCGTCGCGATGGACGGTCTTCACGCCGGCATGGGCCGCCTTGCGCCGCCAGTCCAGCCAGTCCGCCAGATACTTCGCCAGCGTCAGCCCGCGGGTCGAGGCGACCGGCTCGCGGCGCTGGGCGGATTCCATCTCATGGGCGAAGCGCAAGGCATCGCTGCGGGTGCCCTCGAACATCCGCGCGCGCTGCACCACCCCGCCGCTACCGGGATCGTGCGCGCGCCACACACAAAGCCACTTGCCTTCACCGCGCTTCTTCACCGATGCCATTGCTGAAATCACTCCTCTGCCCTGCCGGCGATATGCGCCTGCAGCCGGCACTTGCCGCCGCAGAATTTCTGATCGTTGCGCCTGAGCGGAAACCACTCGTTGCATTGATCGCAGCGCCGGTGGCGCTGGGCCGCGGCGATGTCGACGACGGCGCCGAGCAGCAAGAGGCCGCGCAGGCTCATCGGCACGGTCACGAGGTGCCAGCCCTCCAGTCGGAGCAGCAGCTCGTCATCGGCTATGGCCATATCGAGGGTCGCGCGCAACGCCGCCGCATCGGGGTTGCGCTGCAAGTCGAAGCGGTCGAGCTCGAAGACGCCGGCATCGGTAGCGCTGGGCTTCCATAGCTTCGCCACGGCCTTGAGCCGATAGTGCAGAATCTCCCAGTCACCCCAGTCATTGCGCGCGGCGGCGCGCGGACCGGCCG
>DATFRE010000661.1:0-11654 GCA_035263545.1 Dongiaceae bacterium | reverse complement strand
GCAGAATCCGTTTGAAATCTAGGTCATCTGCGTATATACTGAGAATCTATGCTCAGGATCAGAACTTATCGCGCCCGGCAGTCCCGGCGAGGCGGAGGCTTGGCTGTAGATCTGCTGCAGAAACAGCGGAC
This sequence comes from Dongiaceae bacterium, assembly GCA_035263545.1. Taxonomy (GTDB): domain Bacteria; phylum Pseudomonadota; class Alphaproteobacteria; order Dongiales; family Dongiaceae; genus DASXQK01. The sequence continues at coordinate 11,523 of DATFRE010000661.1, read as the reverse complement.
GGACTTACGTGCCCGCCCGAAGCCTCGGGCGACCAGAACCGCCTGCAGATTCCCTGCAGAAGCAGGTCGACCATGCCCTCGGGGCACCCCCCACCCCACCGGAGCGAGGGGAAAAGAGGGCCGGCTAAAGCCGGCGCCCGGACTCCGCGTCGAAGGCGTGGATGCTGGCGGGCTTGGGCGAGAGGGTGATGGGCGAGCCCACTTCCGGCAGAACGCGCTCGTTCACCAGCACCGTCACGGTGCGACCGGCCACCTCGGAGATGATCTGCACCTGTGCGCCCAGGGGCTCGACCAGCGCCACCTTCCCCGCCAGCCCGGCGCCGCCGCCGATGTTCAGATGCTCCGGCCGGATGCCGAGCAGGATTTCCTGGCCTTCCTTGCCGGGAAGTGCCGGCGCCAGCTCGATCACCTGGTTCCCGTCGATCAGCGCCGCCCGGCGAGATCCATCGACCTTGAGGCGCGCCGGCAGCATGTTCATGGCCGGCGAGCCGATGAACTCGGCGACGAAGACATTCGCCGGACTGTCGTAAAGCTCGATGGGCGTGCCGAGCTGCTCGATCACCCCGTCGCGCAGCACGACGACCCGGTCCGCCATGGTCAGGGCCTCGATCTGGTCATGGGTGACATAAACCGTCGTGGTCTTGAGCCGCTGGTGCAGGGCCTTGATCTCGCTGCGCATGCTGACCCGGAGCTTGGCATCGAGGTTCGAGAGCGGCTCGTCGAAGAGGAAGACCTTGGGATCGCGCACAATGGCCCGGCCCATGGCCACGCGCTGGCGCTGGCCGCCTGAGAGCTGGGCAGGCTTGCGCGCGAGATAGTCGGTCAGGTTGAGGGCGATGGCGGCGGCCTTGACCCGCTCGTCGATGATGCGCTTCTCGACCTTTCGCACCCGGAGCGAAAAGGCCATGTTCTCCGCCACCGTCATATGGGGGTAGAGCGCATAGCTCTGGAACACCATGGCGATGTCGCGCGACTTTGCAGGGAGATCCGTCACGTCGCGTCCGTCGATCATGATCCGCCCGGCGCTCGCCGTCTCCAGCCCGGCCAGCAGACGCAGCAGCGTCGATTTTCCGCAGCCGGAGGGCCCGACCAGAACCAGGAACTCCCCGTCCCCGATGGAGAGATTGATGTCCCTGAGCACGCGGACCGTGCCAAAGTTCTTCTCTATGCCGTGAATCTCGATGCCCGCCATACTGCCTCCCGTCGCCTCGATCTTGTCGCCTTTGCGCCCCATCATATGTCATAGCCCTCGGCGCCGACCAAGCGCGCAGTGCGCCGCCGTCGAAATTCGTCAAACCAGCGTCCGAGAAGATCAATCCCCCGTGAGCCGAATGGAACGATGATTCTCCTTAGCAGCCGGCATTCCATGCCCGGCGGCCCGCGGGGAAACGCTTGCGGAACGCCGCGACCATCGGGGCGGCAACAGGTGACAAGGGAGGTTGTCGATGTCGAGCAAATCGAAGATGTCGCGCCGGCAGTTCGCCAAGCGGGCCGCTGCGACGGCCGCGCTGGCGGCGACCGGCGCGTTGACGCGTCTGCCGAAGGTGCATGCAGCCAATCCCATCGAGCTCGTGCATTGGAGCTGGCTCTCCGCTTCCGACGCGGAGGTCTGGACCCAGATGATCCAGAATTTCAACGACGCCCATAAGGACAAGGGCGTCCAGATCAAGATGGAGACGGTTCCCGACGACCAGTACGACACCAAGGTCCTGGCCGCGGCGGCCAGCGGCCAGGCGCCGGATTTCGGATGGGGCACAGCGGGCGTGCACGCCCAATGGGCCCAGGACGGCGTCACCGTTGCCCTCGACGATTTGTCGAAGCAGGTCGGCCTCGATCTCGCCGATTTCTCGGAGTTCTCGCTGAAATCGTCGCGCTATCCCAAATACGACAACAAGCTCTTCATGATCCCCTTGGATCTGATGACCATCGAGCCGGAGATCAATACCGATCATGCCAAGGAGGCCGGGCTCGACCCCGACAAGTTCCCGACCGATGGCGACACGCTGATCGAATGGGCCAAGGCGATGACCAAGCGCGACGGCGACAAGGTCGTCCGCTCCGGCATCATGATGACGGGCTCGGGCGTGCAGCCGACGATCACCTGGAGCATCGTCGCCGCCCAGATGGGCTTCAAGCGCGTGAGTGACGACTACAAGACCGCGGCGATCAATCCCGACGCCGGCAAGAAGGCCATGCAATGGGTGCTGGACCTCTTCGACAAGTGGAAGGTCTCCACCCGCGACGTGACCAATCGCTACAAGGCCTTCGGCACCGGCCAGGGCTCGATCTTCTGGACCGGCCCCTGGACCCTGAACGGCTATCTTCAGCAGAAGCTGCCCTTCAAAACCTATAAATTCCCGAAGATCGGCGATACCCTTCTCACCTATCTCGAGGAGGGCGGGATGGAACTCTACGTGCAGAAGGACACGGGGCGCTACGAGGCCTCCATGCAGGCGGTGAAGTGGCTCTCCGACAACAGCTTCCTGTGGACGACCAAGGGCCGCGGCGCCTCGCCCAGGACCTCGATCCAGAACATGCCCGGCTACAAGACCACGGGCGCGCCCTGGGACGTGCGGGGTGCCTTCGTCGAGGGTGTCGCCTTCGCCACCCTGAACCAGGGTGTCCCGGTCCTGGCGGCGCAGGATTTCTTGCCCTATTCCGGCGACAACTTCCTCGCCAAGACGCTGGAAACCGTATGGAACGGGAAGCAGGATATCGATACCGCCATGTCGCAGATCAAGGACAAATGGCAGTCGGATCTCGATGCCGGTTGAGCCCTGACAAGACACCCGCCCCAGCGATCCGCGCCGGGGCGGGTGCCTCCTTGCGTCGCCACCCACCTGCCCGCCGCCGTCTATGACCGTCAGTACGACCGCCGAGATGAGCGCCCATGCCGCCCCGCGAAGCGGGCGCGAGCGAGCGCGCAAGGACTGGGCCGGCTATTTCTTCATCGGCTTCTTCACCGTCCCGTTTCTCATCTTCAACATCGCCCCGATCCTCTTCGGCGTCGCCATCGCCTTCACCCGCTGGAGCATCATGGGCGCACCCCATTGGGTGGGGCTCAAGAACTTCACCGATGTGCTCAAGGACCAGTGGGTCGCCCAGGCCTTCACCAACACCCTGCTCTATGGCCTGATCATCGTCCCCGGCGTCGTCATCCTCGGCCTGACCTTCGCCCTCTATGTCAACAAGGGCTGGCCGCTCTCGGGCCTGGCGCGGGTGCTGTTCTTCTCGCCGAATGTCGTGTCGGCGACGGTGATCGGCCTGGTCTGGGTCTGGATGCTCGATACCCAGTTCGGCCTCATCAACCACTATCTCGGCTATCTCGGCATCTCCGACATTCCCTGGATCACCAGCACGAGATGGTCGCTCATCGGCGTCAGCATCGCCTCGATCTGGTGGGATCTGGGCCTCGCCTTCGTCCTCTTTCTGGCGGCACTCCAGGATCTGCCGCGGGAGCTGACCGAGGCGGCGGAGGTGGACGGCGCCAGCCCCTGGCAGCGGCTGCGTTTCGTCATCCTGCCGCAGCTCCGCCCGGTCATCAGCATGGTCATCACCCTGCAGATGATCGCCTCCCTGCGGATCTTCAGCCAGGTCTACGTGATGACCAATGGTGGGCCCGCGGGCTCCTCCACCTCGGTCATCTTCTATATCTATCAGACCGCCATCTATCGCCATCTCTTCGGTCCGGCTTCGGCCGTCTCCATGCTGTTGTTCCTGTTGATCCTCGTCATCACGGTGCTGCACCGCAGGGTCATCCGGGAGCTCTAGCATGGCCGATATCGCCGCCCACCCCTCCCCACTGCGCCGGATCAACCGGCGGCTCCGGCCCTTCGGCCTCAGTCTCGGCGCGATCCCGGTCTGGCTCGGCGGGCTCTTCATCGCCCTCGCCTGGGGCGCGCCCTTTGTCTGGATGGTCTCCACCTCCCTCAAGCTGCCCGGCGAGGTGATGACGGTCGACATCGAATGGATTCCGCGCCACGTCACCCTGGAGAACTACCGCCGGATCTTCTCGGAGTTCCCCCTGCTGCGCTGGGGCTTCAACAGCCTTTTCGTCGCCGCGACCACCACGGCGCTCAGCGTGCTGACCGGCGCCATGTGCGGCTATGCGCTGGCGCGCATGCGCTTTCCCGGCCGCAACTTCTTCTTCGCCCTCTTCGTCGCCTCGCTGATGGTGCCGACGGAGGTCTCGGTGGTGCCGCTGCTCCTGGGCATGATCAAGATCGGCTGGGCCGATACCTATCAGGCGCTCATCCTGCCCGGCGTCGGCAATGTCTTCGCCGTCTACATCTTCCGCCAGTTCTTCCTCAAGTTTCCCGCCGATCTCGAGGATGCCGCGCGCATCGATGGGGCCGGGCATTTCCTCATCTTCTGGCGCATCGGCCTGCCGCTGGCCCGCGCGCCGATGATCGCCGCCACCGTCATCCTCTTCACGCTCAACTGGAACAATTTCCTCTGGCCGCTGCTGATCGTCTTCGATGAATCGATGAAGACGCTTCCCGTCGGCATCGCGGCCTTCGCGCCGGAGATCGGCTCCCATACCCAGATCGAGGGCTTCGCCCTCGGCATGGCTGGCATCACCGTGCTCAGCGTGCCGAGCCTGCTGCTCTTCTTCGCGCTCCAGCGCTATTTCATCCAGGGCATCGCCAGCGGCGCCGTCCGCGGCTGACGCCCCTATCCACTCCCAGGAGAGATCATGCGTCACAGGCTGTTCATCGACGACGACTGGCTCGAGCCCGTCGACGGCGCCTATTTCCCCACCATCGACCCGGCGACGGAGGAGCCCATCGCCGAGATCGCCCGCGGCGGAGCCGGCGATATGGACCGCGCCGTGCGCGCCGCCGATGCGGCGATGAAGGGGCCATGGTCGCGCCTCGCGCCCGCCGAGCGCGGCGCGCTGCTCTTCAAGCTCGCCGATGCCATCGCCGGCCAGCGCGAGGAGCTCGCCCGTCTGGAAACCCTCGATGTCGGCAAGCCCCTCAAGGACTCCCTGGGCGACATCGACGGCGTGGTCACGACCTTGCGCTACAATGCCGGGGCCGCCGACAAGATGCAGGGCGAGACCATCCCGCTCGGGCCCGATGTGGTGGATTTCACGCTTCTGGAGCCCCTGGGAGTGACGGCCCATATCGTGCCCTGGAACTTTCCTTTGGGCATGGCCATGCGCTCGCTGGCGCCGGCCCTGGCCGCGGTCTGCACCGCAGTGCTGAAGCCGGCGGAGCAATCACCCCTTAGCGCCCTCAAATTCGCCGAGCTTCTGCCGGCAGCCGGCATCCCGAAGGGCGTGGTCAATGTGGTGACGGGCTTCGGCGAGGAAGCGGGCGAGGCGCTGGTGCGCCATCCCCTCGTGCGCGGCATCAGCTTCACCGGCTCCGTCGAGACCGGCCGCAAGATCCTCGCCGGTGCCGCACCTGGCATTAAGCCGGCGGTGCTGGAGCTGGGCGGCAAGAACCCGATGATCGTCTTCGCCGATGCCGATCTGGAGCGCGCGGTGGGCGACGCTCTCGCCGGCTCCTTCGAGAATTGCGGCCAGGTCTGCTCCTCCTCCTCGCGCTATCTTCTGGAGTCCGCGATCCGTGAGGACTTCCTCGGCCTGTTGGGAGAGAAGGCCGCAAAGCTCAGCGTCGGGCCTGGAATAGAGAATTCCGATATCGGCCCCATCGTCTCGAAGGACCAATATGAGCGGGTGACGGGCTATGTCGCCCGCGGCCAGGCCGAAGGCGCGCGGCTGCGCCTGGGGGGCAGCCGTCCGCGTCATCTCCAGCGCGGCTACTTCATCGAGCCCACGATCTTCGACGGTGCTGCCCCCTCGGCGGCAATCGCGCGGGAAGAGATCTTCGGTCCCGTCGGCATCGCCCTCGATATCGCCGGCGAGGAGCAGGCGGTGGAGCTCGCCAACGGACTGGGCTATGGGCTTGCCGCCGGGATCTATACCCAGGACATCTCCCGGGCGCTTCGCCTCGCGCGCCAGATTCAGGCGGGCTCGATCTGGATCAATGGCTGGTGGATGGGCGGGGTCCAGGCGCCGACCGGCGGCATGAAGGATAGCGGCATCGGCCGCGAGCGCGGCCTCGCGGGCATCCGGAACTATCTGCAGATCAAGAACGTCGCGATCCGGATCTGAAAGGGCGGAGTGGATCCGCTACAGGAAGTCGCTGAAGCCGCCGCGCTGGACCCCGCTCGCGCGTGCAGCCTCGATGACGGCGGGATCCGTGAGAGCGGCCAGCTCTTCCTCGTAGCGATAGCCCGGTGCCGCTCCCGCGAAGCGGGTGCTTTTCGCTGGATGAAGATAGATCTCCGAGAGCCCCTCCGGCAGATGTGAGATCAGCCCCGCCAGGCGCGGCGAGGTCATCGCGCCCGACCAGGCCAGGCCGAACACCTGATCGGGTGTCGTCATTCCCGCCGCAGCGAAGCGGCGCCTGAGGAGCTGTGCCCAAATGCCGACTCCCGGGGCTCGCGCTCTCGATCCCGCCTCGACCTCCGCCAGGACCGGTGCCGGCTCGACGGGAACGCGCATGGCTTTCGCACCATGGCGCGCCCCGATGCGCAGCAGGAGCTGTGCGACGACCGGATGCAGATGGACATGCCGATGCGCGTTGACGTGATCGAGCGCAAGCCCCGTCTGGGCGAAGGCATCGAACTGCGCCTCGATCTCCATCGCGAGCTGGCGGCGCACGGCCGGGCTCAGCAGGAAGGCGATGCTCGCGCGCAGCAGGCTTTGGCGGAAGAGACCGTGGCTGTCGACGAGGTCGGGCACACGCTCCGGCGCCAGCACCGGCCGTCCGTCGACGAGAACGAGGTGAAGGCCAACGCGCAAGCCCTGCAGCCGCTTGGCGCGTTCGACGGCATCCGTTGCCATGGGCTCCGCCACCATCAGGCTGGTCGCCGTCACGACACCGCGGGTGAACGCTTCCTCGATGGCCTCGTTGACCTCCACCGCGCGGCCGAAATCATCGGCTGTGACCACGAGCCGCTTCATCCCGCATCCTTCTTCTCGCCGCGCTGAGGGCGGGCTTCATACGGGTCGCTGGAGGAGACAACGCGCGCCTCGGCCCGCTGATCCGTCTCGATCGCTTTCGGGACAGGCCTGTCTCCACTGCCCCGCTGCTCTTCGAACCCGTATTCCTGCCGGATGATGTAGAGGGGCCGGCGTTTGACCTCCTCGAATATGGCGCCGATATAGCCGCCGATGATGCCGAGGGAGAGCAGCTGGATGCCGCCCAGGAAGAGCACGGCGACGATGATCGATTCGAAGCCTGGCACATCGACCCCGTGGGTCAGATAGCGCAGGATCCGCCAGATGCCATAGGCCAGGCTGACGCCCGCGATCACCGCGCCGATCCCGCCCCAGATGATGAGCGGCAGGCGCGAGAAGGCGGTGAGGCCGTTGATGGCCAGCCGCGAAAGCCGCCAGAGACCCCAGCGGCTCCCTCCATTCTCCCGCTTGGGCTCCTCATAGGGCAGCCCGATCTGGCTGAATCCCACCCAGTGGAAGATTCCCTTCATGAAGCGCGTGCGCTCGGGCAGCTGGCCGATCGCGCTTACGACGCTCGCATCCAGGAGCCGGAAGTCGCCCGCTTCGGGAGGCAGTTTCACCTCCGAGGCGAGGCGGAACAGCAGATAGAAGAGGCGCCGGCCAAGGCGTCCGAGCAGGCCGACATCGCCGCGGGACTGGCGCACCATAAAGACGACGTCGAAGCCCTCGCGCCATTTTGCGAGCATCGCCGGCAGCATTTCCGGTGGATGCTGGAGATCTGCATCCATGAGCACGACGGCGTCGGCCCGCGCATGATCCAGCCCCGCGGTGAGGGCGTACTCCTTGCCGAAATTGCGGCTGAGATCGAGAATCCTGATCCGCGGCTCGCGGCGATGCGCCCCGATGAGCCGGGCGAGCGTATCGTCGAGGCTGCCATCGTTGACGCAGATCACCTCCCAGGTGACCTCCATCGCGCCGAGCACCTCCGTCAGATGACCCAGGAATCGCTCGGCCTGGTCGCCCTCATTGTAGAAGGGCGCGACGATGGCGAGATGAGGAGCACCTTCAGGGCGCATCGAGAATCTCTCGCCTTGGCGACGCAATCACCGGCGGGCAGCTGATGTCAAAACCGCGACGCGCCAGGGACTGGGTGATTCCGCCCCGACTGCCGGTGCCGCCCGTGCTGTACCCCTCGACTGCCCTCACACGCCCCTTATAGCCCATATCTCGACTTCTGCACTGATTCGGCTTCCTTCGCGCCATGAATTCAGGGCCTTGCCGGGTCGGGCCGGTTCTCGCCGCGACACCTCCGATGGTAAACGACCAGCGGCGCATGAACCAATAGTCCGGCCCACATCTCGGCTTCTCGGACGGCGCTCAAAAGTACCGTCGACCTCTCGATTGCGAGCATTGCCCCATTCCTGCACAAAAATGAGGCGCGATAAGCGCTTCCGCTTTCCAGCACTTTCGTTATTGTCTGGCGCCCCGGCGAGGGGCCCGCGCCCTTCGAGAGGAGCATGGGCGTGGCGCAGGTTCTGACCCTCATCGCAGCCCCTGGCACGGAGCTCGAAGAGCCCGTCATCGCCGCCACGCGCGCGACGCTCAAGGAAGCCGGCGCAGAGCCCGCTCCGCTCTCCTGGCTGGCGCCCGCGACCGCCTGCGACATCCCCTTCACAGGCACCGAGCCTCGATCGGTGGAGATGGCTTTGCGCCCACGGCTTGCGGGCCTGCGGGTCGATTTGGCGGCCCAGCCCACCGAGGGACGGCGCAAGCGCCTGCTCCTTGCGGATATGGAATCGACCATCGTCACGAGAGAGCTGACCGACGAGCTGGCGGCACTGGCCGGCATGGGCGAGCGCATCGCCGCCATGACCGCGGCTTCCATGCGTGGCGAGGTCGATTTCGCAAGCTCTCTCCGGGCGCGGATGGCGCTCCTGAAAGGACAGCCGGCCGCCCTGCTGGAGCGGGTCAAGGAACTGGTCGAGCTCACCCCCGGCGCCCGCGCCCTGGTGCAGACCATGAAGGCCCATGGCGCCCGTACAGCGCTCGTCTCCGGCGGCTTCGACATCTTCACAGCCATCGCCGCGGCGGCCTGCGGCTTCGACGAGCATTATTCCAATCATCTTATCCTGTGTGGGGGCGAGCTTCGGGGCGAAGTCGCCGAACCGATCCTGGACCGCTTCGCCAAGCGCGCGATCCTCGAGCGCTTGGCCAGCGAGCTTGCCGCCACCCCGGAGGAGGCGGCCGCCATCGGCGATGGCGCCAATGACATCCCCATGATCGAGGCGGCGGGGCTCGGCGTCGCCTATCGCGGCAAGCCCAAGGTCGCGGCGGCGGCCCGCTTCCGCCTCGACCATGCGGATCTGACCGGCCTTCTCTACCTCCAGGGCTATCGGTCCGAGGAGTTCCACAAGTGACGAAAGGAGCAAATGACATGCCCGATGTGACGGCGGCCAAGCCGAAGCTGAAGCCCCTGCGCCCGCATTTCTCCTCCGGCCCGACGGCGAAGCGTCCGGGCTGGTCGGCAGCGGCGCTGGCCGCGGCTTGTCTCGGCCGTTCGCATCGCTCGAAGCAGGCCAGGGCGAAGCTCGCGCAGGCGCTCGAGCTCAGCCGCAAGATCCTGGGGTTACCGGCCGGTTACCGGATCGGCATCGTGCCGGGCTCCGATACCGGCGCCTTCGAGATGGCACTCTGGTCGCTGCTGGGCGCCCGCGGCGTCGATGTGCTGGCCTGGGAGGCTTTCGGCCGGAGCTGGGCTTCGGATATCGCCAGGCAGCTGAAGCTCACCGATCTCCGGACGCTCGAAGCGCCCTATGGCAAGCTGCCCGATTTGAAGGCCGTCGATTTCAGCCGCGATGTCGTCTTCACCTGGAACGGCACCACCTCCGGTGTACGGGTGCCGGACGGCAATTGGATTCCCGCCGCGCATGACGGCCTCGTCATTTGTGATGCCACCTCGGCGGTCTTCGCCATGGAGCTGCCATGGGCCAAGCTCGATGTTGTCACCTGGTCCTGGCAGAAGGTGCTGGGCGGCGAAGGAGCCCATGGGCTGATCGTGCTCAGCCCGCGGGCGGTGGCACGGCTCGAAACCCACGAACCCGGCTGGCCGCTGCCGAAGATCTTCCAGCTCACGAGCAAGGGCAAGCTGAACGAGGGACTCTTCCGCGGCGAGACCATCAACACCCCCTCGCTGCTGGTGGTCGAGGATGCGATCGACGCGCTCGGCTGGGCCGAGAGGATCGGCGGCCTGCCGGCGCTCATCCGACGCACGACGGCGAATTTCGCCGTCATCGATCGCTGGGTCGGGGCGAGCAGCTGGGCGGCATTCCTGGCGGAGGAACCCGCCACACGCTCGCCCACCTCGATCTGCCTTAAGATCACCGATGCGGATTTCCTCGCCCGCGACGCGGAAGGCCGCGCAGCCTTCGCCAAGGCCATTGCCGATCGCCTGGAGGCCGAGGGAGTGGCCTTCGATATCGCACCCTATCGCGATGCGCCGCCGGGGCTGCGCATCTGGGGCGGCGCCACGGTGGAGACCTCGGATCTGGAGGCGCTTCTGCCCTGGCTCGACTGGGCCTTCGCCGAAGCCCGCCGCGGCAGCTGATTGCGAGACTCCCAGATCATGAGGATCCCATGCTTCGCGTCCTGATTTCCGACGAACTCAGCCCCCGGGCGGTGGAGATCTTCCGATCCCGGGGCATCGAGGCCGATCTGCGCGTCGGCCTTCCCGCCGCCGAGCTCGAATCCGTCATCACTGGTTATGACGGGCTCGCCATCCGCTCAGCCACCAAGGTCACTGCCAAGCTCATCGCCAAGGCCGACAAGCTGAAGGTGATAGGCCGCGCCGGCATCGGCGTGGACAATGTCGATGTCCCCGCGGCGACCCAGCGCGGCATCGTTGTCATGAACACGCCCCATGGCAATTCGGTCACCACCGCCGAGCATGCCATCGCCCTCATGTTCGCGCTGGCCCGCCAGCTGCCCGCCGCCGATCACTCCACCCAGGCCGGGAAATGGGAGAAGTCGCGCTTCATGGGGGTCGAGCTCGCCGGCAAGACCCTCGGCGTCATCGGCTGCGGCAATATCGGCACCATCGTCGCCGACCGCGCCCATGGGCTGAAGATGAAGGTGATCGCCTATGATCCCTATCTCTCGGAGGACCGGGCCTGCGACATCAATGTCGAGAAGGTGGAGCTGGACGACCTCCTGGCGCGCGCCGATTTCATCACGCTGCACACGCCGCTGACCGAGGGCACGCGCCATATCATCGATGCCGCGGCGCTGGCCAAGACCAAGCCCGGGGTCCGGATCGTCAACTGCGCCCGCGGCGAGCTGGTGGTCGAGGAGGATCTGAAGGCCGCCATCGAATCCGGCCATGTCGCGGGCACCGCCCTCGACGTCTTCGCCGTGGAGCCGGCGCGCAGCAACGCCCTTTTCGGCCTGGAGCAGGTGGTGGCGACCCCGCATCTCGGGGCGTCGACCGCCGAAGCGCAAGAGAAGGTGGCTATCCAGGTCGCCGAGCAGATGGCCGATTTCCTTCTCACCGG
>DATFRE010000660.1:0-8557 GCA_035263545.1 Dongiaceae bacterium | reverse complement strand
CTTGCTGAGGCGGGGGACCTGACGGAAGGCGGGCGGAAAATCCCTCTCCCCATAGCCGGACATGAAGGCGAAGGGGACGCCCTTCGCCTGCAAAGCCTCGGCTAAGGGAAAGCTCGCAACACCGTGCAGGCTGACGTCCAGCAGGGCGGCATTGGGCGCCGCCTCCTGGGCCAGCGCCAGGGCCTTGGTCAGCTCGCCGACCGGACCGAGGACGCCATAGTTCAGCTCCTTCAGCATGTCGGCGAGCATCATGGCGACCAGCTCTTCGTCCTCGACAACCAGCACCTGGTGCATTGCCATGGCGGGGGGCGACCTCCCTCAATCCGCCTGTCGGACCTGGATCTCGACCCGGCGTCCCGCGGCGTCATCGCCCGGCGGGGCTGCCGCCAGGATCGAGACCTGGGTTTCCGGTGGCAAGCCGTGGCGCACAAGGCCGGCATAGACCGCATCGGCCCGTGCCCGGGAGAGTGCGCCATCGGCCTTGGATCCGGCTCCGGTGTCGGGCCAGCCGGTGATCGCAACCGCGGCGCGGGGATGTCGTGCCAGATATTGCGCAACGGCCTGGAGCTTGGGCTGCTCGGCGGCCGCGACGGTGGCGCTGCCCGGCGCGAACTGCAGCACGGCGGTCAACGCCGCGGGCCCAGTTGCAAGCCCGGAAGTCTGGCCCTTGCCCTGCTGCTGCTCCAGCTTGGCGATCCGGTCGCGCAAGGGGTCCAGGATGCGATTGAGGGCCGCCTCGGCCTGGCGGCGCTGCTCGGCCGCCTGATCCGCCATGTCGCTCGCCCGGTTGCTGATGTTGATGTTGGCCGGGCTGTAGCTGGGCAGGCTGGCGAGCTCGCCACGCGCCGCGTCGGCCGCTTGCGCCAGCCGCGCCGCCTCATAGCCGTGATAGATGAGCGCGCCCACATCGCCGTCGAAGGTCTGCTGCACGTCGGACTGGATGATCGCTGCCTGCTGCTCATGGTCGGGCGGCGTCTCGCAGCCCGCGAGGGCGCAAAGGCAGGAGAGGATAACTGGAATAACGCGGCGCATGGATCGACCCCTGATGCTCGGACCCCGGCGGGCATCTCGCCCCATTGGCGGCGAGGATAGGCTTCCGCCCCGCTGCAGGTCCAGGCGGCCATTGAGGGGGACGCTATTCGAGGGCCAGGCGAAGGGCGGCCACGCCCGCCCAGGGTGCCAGCGGCAGGGTGGCGAGGAGATAGCCGGCGAGGATCATCAGATGCGGCCGGGCCGCAAGGCCGCTGGCGGCCGCATCGACCGCGGCGACGCCGAAGATCAGCACCGGTATGTAGAGCGGCAGGACGAGGAGGGGCAGCAGCACAGCCCCGCGCCGGGCGCCGAGGGTCAGCGCCGCGCCGACCGCGCCGACCAGGGTCAGCGCCGGACCGCCCAGGGCCAAGGCTGCGACCAGCACCGGGATTGCCGCCGGCTCCAGCTGAAGAACCAGGGCCAGCACCGGGGCCGCCACCAGCAGCGGCAGACCCGTCGCCAACCAATGGGCCAGCGCCTTTGCGAGGAAGCTCCAGGCGAGAGGCAAAGGGCTGAGGGCGAGCTGCTCCAGCCCGCCATCCTCGAGCTCCTGCTGGAAGAGCCGGTCGAAGGAGAGGAGGGCCGCGAAGAGTGCCATGGTCCAGAGCAGCCCGGCGGCGATCCGCGCCAGCAGCTGGGGCTCCGGACCGACACCGAAGGGGAAGATCGCCACCGCCAGGAGATAGAACGCCAAAGTGAGAAGGGCGTCGCCCCCCTGGCGCAGCACCAGCAGCAGGTCGCGACGCAGGAGCCGCCCGAACCCGACCCCGGTCATGCTTCGATAAGCCCTTCCTCGTCGAAGGCGTCGGTCGTGGCCGGCTGGAAGGCGAGGAGCTCGGCCTGCGGCGGCGCCTCGCCGCCATGGAGCGCGATGACCGCCATGCCCCCCTGGGCGCGATGGGCAGCCAGGGCCGCGGCGAACATGGCCTCGGCTTCATCGTCGAGGGCATTGGTCGGCTCATCCAGCAGCCAGAGCGGGGCGCCGCTCGCGACGATCCGCGCCAGCGCCAGGCGCCGTCGCTGGCCGGCGGAGAGAAATCTGGCAGGAAGGGGTGCGAGGGCGGCGATGCCGAGGGCCGCCAGCGCCGGCCCGACCCCCCCGGCCCCCCACCAGAAGCCGAGATTCTCGGCCACGCTGAGCGCCGGCTTGATCGCATCGAGATGGCCGAGGAAAGCGAGGCGCCGGCGATGGCCTTCGGGCTCGGCCTCGATCCGCTGCCCGTCCCAGCGCAGCTCGCCGGCGGCGGGCCGGAGCAGCCCCGCCATCAGGCGAAGCAGGCTCGATTTCCCGCTGCCATTGGGGCCGCGCAGGAGAAGCACGCCGCCGGGGCGGAGGGCAAAACCCAGATGGCGGAAGACCACACGCTCGCCACGTCGGCAGAGAAGGTCGTGGCCGGTGAACGGCGCGGCATCCGGCGGGCTCATCACGACCGCTACTACTAGCGGGTCAGGATGATTCTGGCGAGGGAGGGTGAGCCGAAAATTATTGCGCCGCGCCCCGCTGGGATGAAAGCGGAAGCGCGGCGCTCGAGGTAGATAAAGGCAGCCGCTGGGGGTCGCGGTAGCTGCCTTTACAATCCCCAGCCTTTCGGTTTTGCAGAGGCCGGCCGGGGAGCCTCGTCGGGGTCTCGGTCGTCGGTTCGACGAGGCAGATGCTCGTCGTGCGCTGTGGCGGCAATACGCCGGGAAAAAGGCGAAATTGTGAATTTTTCCCGAGGCAAAAGCCGATGGCCTGGTGATATCATCCGCCGCTTCGAAGTATCCCCTCAAGGAGATCTCCCCGTGACCGCCGTGGACAGCTTCAAGGCGCGCCGCACGCTCAAGGTCGGCACGCGTCGGTTCGACTATTTCAGCCTCAAGGCCGCGGAGAAGAACGGCCTCGGCGATGTCTCCGGCCTGCCTTTCTCCCTCAAGGTGCTGCTCGAGAATCTGCTGCGCAACGAGGACGGCCGCTCGGTCCGGCCCGAGGACATCAAGGCGGTCGCGCGCTGGGTGAAGGCGCGGCGCTCGGATCGCGAGATCGCCTTTCGGCCCGCGCGCGTATTGATGCAGGATTTCACGGGCGTGCCGGCGGTGGTCGATCTTGCGGCCATGCGCGATGCGATGAAGGGCATGGGCGACGATCCGCGCAAGATCAACCCGCTCTCCGCCGTGGATCTCGTCATCGACCATTCGGTGATGGTGGACGCCTTCGGCAACCGCGCGGCTTTTGCCGAGAACGTGGCCAGGGAATATGAGCGCAACGGGGAGCGCTACGCCTTCCTGCGCTGGGGCCAGAAGGCCTTCGACAATTTCCGCGTCGTCCCGCCGGGGACGGGCATCTGCCATCAGGTGAATCTGGAATATCTCGCCCAGACCGTCTGGACCGCCAAGCAGGGCGACAAGACGCTCGCTTATCCCGACACGCTGGTTGGCACCGACAGCCACACGACCATGGTTAACGGGCTCTCCGTGCTGGGCTGGGGCGTGGGCGGGATTGAGGCCGAGGCGGCGATGCTGGGCCAGCCCATCTCGATGCTGATTCCCGAGGTGGTGGGCTTCAAGCTCACGGGCAAGCTGAAGGAAGGCGCGACGGCGACGGATCTCGTGCTGACCGTGACCCAGATGCTGCGCAAGAAAGGCGTGGTCGGCAAATTCGTCGAGTTCTACGGGCCGGGGCTCGAGGATCTTGCCCTGGCCGATCGTGCCACCATCGCCAATATGGCGCCCGAATACGGCGCCACCTGCGGCTTCTTTCCGATCGACGCCGAGACCATCCGCTATCTGAAGGCGACGGGCCGCAGCCCCGCGCGGGTGGCCCTGGTCGAGGCCTATGCCAAGGCGCAAGGCCTCTGGCGCAGCGCGCGAACCCCGGATCCCGTGTTCACAGATACCCTCAGCCTCGATATCGGCACGGTGGAATCGAGCCTTGCTGGACCGAAGCGGCCGCAGGACCGGGTTGCGCTCTCCCAGGCCGCAGGCGCCTTCAAGAAGGCGCTGACGGAGATCTTCGGCCGGCCCGAATCGAGCGAGCGGATCGCGGTGGAAGGTAGCGGCCACGATCTCGGCGACGGCGATGTGGTGATCGCGGCCATCACGAGCTGCACCAACACCTCGAATCCCAGCGTCATGCTGGGCGCCGGCCTCATCGCCCGCAATGCGGTGAAGCGCGGCCTCAAGGTGAAGCCCTGGGTGAAGACCTCGCTCGCCCCAGGC
The DNA here is from genome assembly GCA_035263545.1 of Dongiaceae bacterium. Taxonomy (GTDB): domain Bacteria; phylum Pseudomonadota; class Alphaproteobacteria; order Dongiales; family Dongiaceae; genus DASXQK01. The sequence goes on along the minus strand of DATFRE010000660.1, from coordinate 4,330 downwards.
TCCCAGGTCGTGAGCGACTACCTGAAGCTCGCGGGTCTGCAGGCGCCGCTGGACAAGCTGGGCTTCAACCTCGTCGGCTATGGCTGCACGACCTGCATCGGCAATTCCGGACCGCTGCCCGAGGCGATCTCCGCCGCCATCGCCAAGGGCGATCTCACGGTCTGCTCGGTGCTGTCGGGCAATCGCAACTTCGAGGGAAGGGTCAATCCGCAGACCCGGGCCAACTACCTGGCCTCGCCCATGCTGGTGGTCGCCTATGCGCTTGCCGGCTCGATGAACGTCGACCTCATGAAGGATCCGCTGGGTACCGACAAGAAGGGCCAGCCCGTCTACCTCGCCGATCTCTGGCCGAGCAACAAGGAGATCGCCGAGCAGGTGCGCCGCTTCGTCAAGCCCTCGAGCTTCCGCAAGCGCTACGCTGATGTCTTTGCCGGTGACCGCCAATGGCGCCGTGTCGCGACGTCCGGCGGCCTGACCTATGGCTGGGACAGCCAGTCCACCTATGTGCAGAACCCGCCCTATTTCGTCCATATGCCGGCGAAGCCCGGCACGATCGGCGATGTTACGGGCGCCCGGGCGCTGGCGATCCTCGGCGACAGCATCACCACGGACCACATCTCGCCGGCGGGCTCGATCAAGAAGGACAGTCCCGCCGGCCAGTTCCTGATCGCTCATGGCGTGACCCCGGCGGAGTTCAATTCCTACGGCGCCCGGCGCGGCAATCACGAGGTGATGATGCGCGGCACCTTCGCCAATATCCGGCTGAAGAACGAGATGCTGCCGGGCACCGAGGGTGGCATGACCCGCCACATCCCCTCCGGCGAGACCATGTCGATCTACGACGCCGCCATGCGCTACAAGGTCGAGGGCGTGCCGCTGGTCGTCGTTGCCGGCAAGGAATACGGCACCGGCTCCTCGCGCGACTGGGCGGCCAAGGGCACGCTGCTGCTCGGCGTCAAGGCGGTGCTGGCCGAGAGCTTCGAACGCATCCACCGCTCCAACCTGATCGGCATGGGGGTCCTGCCGCTCCAGTTCAAGGACGGCGTGACGCGCAAGACGCTCGGCCTCACGGGCGAAGAGGTCTTCGATCTCGGCGGGCTCGCCGGCGGCCTCAAACCGCGCATGGAGGTGGAGGTGACGCTGCACCGGCCGGGCGGCGCCGTCGAACGGCTCGTGGTCATCTGCCGGATCGACACGCTGGATGAGGTCGAGTACTTCCGCAATGGCGGCATCCTGCCTTTTGTGCTGCGCAACCTGCGGCAGAAGGCAGCGTGAGCAGGAGCAGCAAAACTTGGCAAGTCTCGCCAAAAAATCACCGTAACGTGATTCGGTCGGAGCGCCCGCTTGGCGTTAATTCTCGCTACATGCGAATCCGCACCGCCGCTGCCGCCGCCGTTCTGGCCGCCTTCTTCCTGGCTGTCTTCCTGAGGTTTGGAGCAGCTGCCGGCGACCTGCCCGTCAAGACGACGGTGAACGACACGCCGGTGGTGGTGGAGCTCTTCACCTCTCAGGGTTGCAGCTCATGCCCACCGGCCGATGCTTTGCTGGGCAAGCTGGCCAAGCGCCAGGACGTGCTGCCGCTCGCCTTCCATGTCGACTACTGGGATTATATCGGCTGGAGGGATCCCTACGCCTCCAAGGAGGCAACCGACCGTCAATACGCCTATGGCCGGTCCCTGGGGCTGAACATGGTCTATACGCCCCAGATGGTGATCGACGGGTCTCAGGATGTGGTGGGCTCCGATGAGGGCGCGGTCATCCGCGGCATCGCGGCCGGCATGATCCGCAAGAAGCTGAAGCTCTCCATCCTTCGTAATGAGAGCGGCGCCTACCGGGTGGCGATCCCCGCGGGCGACGCACCGCCCGCGCCTGCCAGCGTCTATGTCGCCCTCTTCGACAAGGCCCATCGGACCGATGTGAAGAAGGGCGAGAATGCCGACACCTCCCTCACGGAATTCAACATCGTGCGCGAATGGCGCAAGATCGGAGAGTGGAAGGGTCAGGCCGAAGAGATCGCCCTCAACCTGACACCGGAATCCGACGAGTACGACGCCTGCGCCATCATCGTGCAGGACGGCACCAATGGGCCGGTCCGCGGCGCGGCATCTTTCAGGATGGAGAAGAAGACCGGCGGCTGAGCAACGCACCCACCAAGGAGGATGAGGCGATGGTCAAGAAGATCCCGGACGGGTTCCACAGTCTGACGCCTCACCTGACGGTGGCAGGCGCGGCCGAGGCGATCGAATTCTACAAGAAGGCCTTCGGCGCAACGGAGCTCGGGCGGATGCCGGCCCCCGACGGCAAGCGGCTGATGCATGCCATGTTGCGCATCGGCGATTCCCCCTTGATGCTGAACGACGAGTTTCCCGAGATGGGCGGCAAGGGCGGGCCGCTCAAGATCGGCGGCACGGCGGTCACCGTCCATCTCTATGTCGAGGACTGCGATGCGGTCTACAAACGCGCCGTCGCTGCCGGCGCGACAGCCGTCATGCCGCCGGTGGACATGTTCTGGGGCGACCGCTATGGCCGCCTGAGCGATCCCTTCGGCCATAGCTGGTCCATCGCCACCCACCAGAAGGACATGACCCCCGCCGAGATGGAGGAGGCCAGCCGCAAGGCCATGGCGGAGATGGCGAAGGAAAAGGCGAAGGCGAAGTAGCCCTTTTCCTGCTAGCCGAGCGCCTTCAGCAGCGTAGCGTCGAGCCGCCGGGCAAAGGCCGCAGGGTCGGTGACCGGCTCGCCCTGGACGATGCGGGCCTGGTCGAGCAGCAGCCAGGCGGCCTCGGTTACCTCCTCGGAGCTGCCGTTCTGGGACAGCCGCTTGGCGAGGCCGGCGATCAGGGGGTGGCGGGGATTGACCTCCAGCACGCGCTTGGCGGCGCTGTCGAGCTGGCGATGCTGTTTCAGCAGCCGCTCGAGATGGATATCCATATCGCCTTCGTCAGCCACCAGGCAGACGGCGCTGGTGTCGAGGCGTGCCGAGCTGCGCACATCCTTGACCGCATCCTTGAGCGCCAGGCGCAGGAGCGCGATCAGCGCATCGGTTCCGGCCGGCTGCGGCTCGGCCGCCTTCTGCTTCTCCTCGGGTAGCGCGATCTTGTCGAGCTCGGCCCCGCCGCGGGTCACCGATTTGAAGGGCTTGGCATCATAGGCGCCGACATTGGGGATCCAGAACTCGTCCACCGGATCGGACAGCAGCAGCACCTCCACGCCCCGGGCGGCGAAGCCTTCGAGCTGCGGGCTGCGGGCCGCAGCCTCCACGCTTTCGCCGGAGAGGTAGTAGATGGCTTCCTGCCCCGGCTTCATCCGACCCACATAGTCGGCGAGGCTCACCAGCCCCTCGCCCTGGGTCGAGCGGAAGCGGGTGAGCTTCAGCAGCGTCTCGCGCTGCTCTTGATCCTCGTAGAGCCCCTCTTTCAGGACGGGTCCGAAAGCCGTCCAGAAATCGGCATAGCTCTCCGGCTCCTTCTCGGCGAGCTTGGTGAGCTCGGAAAGCGTTCTCTTCATCAGAGCGGCGCGGATCTTCGCCACCAGCGGATTGTGCTTCAGCATCTCGCGGCTGATGGAGAGCGGCAGGTCCTCGGAATCGACGAGGCCCTTGAGGAAGCGCAGATAGCCCGGCAGCAGGTCGGCGCAGTCCTCGGTGATGAAGACGCGCCGGACATAGAGCTTCACCCCATGCTTGCGCTCGGGGTGGAAGAGGTCGAAGGGCCGGCTCTTCGGGATGAACAGCAGCGCCGTGTAGTCGATCTTGCCCTCGGCGCGCCAATGGATGGTGAGCCTCGGCTCGTCGAAGCCATGGGAGACATGCCGGTAGAACTCGGCATATTGCCGCTCGGTGATCTCCGACTTCGGCCGCATCCAGAGCGCGGCCGCTTCGTTCAGCTTGTCCTCTTTGCCATCCGCCCTGAGCAGGATGGGCAGCGCGATATGGTCGGAATAGCGGGCGATGATGGATTTGAGGCGCGGGGTCTCGAGAAACTCGGTCGCATCCTCGCGCAGATGGAGAACGATCTTCGTGCCGCGGGCCACGTCATCGGCGGCGGCTACGGCGAAATCGCCCTTGCCGTCAGACACCCAGCGCCACCCTTGGGTTTCCCCGGCGCGCCGGCTGAAGACCTCGACCTTCTCCGCCGCCATGAAGGCGGCATAGAAGCCGACGCCGAACTGGCCGATGAGGGAGAGATCCTTGGCGGCGTCGCCGGTCGCCTCCTTGAGGAAGGCGGCGGTGCCGGAGCGCGCAATGGTTCCGAGATTGGCGACGAGGTCGTCATGGTTCATGCCGATGCCGTTATCGGCGATGGTCAGCGTCTTGGCCGCGGCGTCGGGG
>DATFRE010000659.1:0-20205 GCA_035263545.1 Dongiaceae bacterium | reverse complement strand
GGATCCTTCCCTTTGCTCGCGTCGGCGCCGTAGATATAGAAGGTCAGCGTGCCGCCGTTGCTGCCGTAGGGCGCAGTGGCGGTTCCGGCGATCAGTTTGCCGCCATTCTCGATGATGATCGAGCTTGCCCAGATGCTGATGTCCTTATTCGTGCTCGTCGGCTCCGTGATGGTCAGGCTCCCGTTGGGGCCGACGATGTTGATCTGGCCATAGTAGTAGGTCGCACCGCGGTTGATCTTGCAGGGCGTGGAGATCACCAGGTCATCGACCTGACCCGGTGCGTCGCCACCGCCCTCCTTCAGGGACGGCGCCGAGAGGGTGCCATCACAGCCTTTCGCGGTGGACGGAGGCGCATTCTTGCCGAAGCTCGAGGCCTTGAGGGGGACCATGTTCTGATCCGCCGTCGCCATGCCGGGGAAGGCGGAAACCGCCATCGCTGCGGTGAGCAAGAGCCAGACTGTCAGCCAACGTGATGCGCCACGCAGGCACAGGGCTGCTTCAGCAAGAACCGATGTCATGGCGACCCCCATCGCTTGGTCGGGCATCGACCGTTGCACGTCCTGCGCAGATCGTCGATACAACCCCTGCTAGGTAGCAGGCACGGAGCGCCTCACGTGTCGCCGGTCGATGTTGCCTTGATTTACCAATGCTTCTGTCCCATTCAAAACGTATCAGAGCGACAAGGGTCGATCAAGAAATCGATTGGGGAGCGGCTTGCACAACACCTATTGGTTGAATCTGCAATATAACTTACACGAGACTCGCTCTCGAACTACTTGAATGGAAATTCAGCCATTCGCTGTACCGGGATCTCAGAGAAGGGATGGACAGGGTTGCCCGACAGCCGGAATCGCCCGTCTTGCTGCCGTCTCATCGCAGCATCAGCGCGGGACGATCTCGTTTCGCAGCATCCCCTCGCCGGCCCAGAGCCGTTCGAGATTCTCCAGCAGGAGATCGATGACGTTGTCCTCGTAGCGCCGCGTCTCGCCGGCGGTGTGCGGTGTGATCAGCACATTCTCGAAGCCCCAGAGCGGGGAGGATTCCGGCAGGGGCTCCTCGGAGAAGCAGTCGAGCGCCGCGCCGGCGATGCGGCCTTCCTGCAGCGCCGCGATCAAGGCCGGCTCTTCGACGCAGCGCCCGCGGGCGACATTGACGAGATGAGCCGAGGGCTTCATCCGCGCGAGCGCGTCAGCGCCGATCAAGCCTTCGGTCTCGGGCGTGAGCGGGCAGGTGAGGGCGACGATATCCGCCTCCGGCAGCAACGCGGAAAGCCACTCGATCCCATGCACTTCGTCGGCATCGCCGCCCGCGCCGGGATTTCGCCTGAGGCCGATGACGCGCATATCGAAGGCCCTGGCGAGGCGGGCGAGCCTGCTTCCGATCCGGCCGAGCCCGATGATCAGCAGCGTCTTGCCGCCGGTCTCCTCCTCACGCCGCCCGAGATCGCCCGTCATGCCGCGCCAGTGCCGCCGCGCCTGGTTGTCGCGCGCCTCGGGGAGGCGCCGGGCGAGCGCCAGGATCAGCGCCATGGCATGCTCGGCGACCGCGCGCTCATTGACGCCCTGGGCGCTGGCAAGCCGGATGCCGCGTTCCTTCAGCAGGGGCTTCGAATACTGGTCGGTGCCCGCGCTGGCGGACTGGATGAAGCGGAGTCGCTCCGCGCGCGCCAGGAGCTCGTCGCGCCAGAGACCCGAGACCACCACCACATCGGCCTCGCCGATCCGCCGCTCGAGCTCTTCCGCGGCACGGATCTCGAAGCTCGCGATGCCGGAACGCCGGACGAGGAAGCGCTCCTGCAGGCGATAGGCGACATGGGCGAAGCAGATGACGAGCCGGTCCTTCGGCGGCAGCATCGGAGGTCAGCCCATGGAGAGGCCGCCATTCACCCGCAGCACCTGGCCGGTGATGTAGGCGGCATCCTCCGAGGCGAGGAAGGCCATGGCGGCGGCGATCTCCTCGGGCTTGCCGTAGCGGCGCATGGGCACCAGGCCCAGAGTCGCCTCGAGACCGGCGGGGTCGATCTCGCCCAGCATCTCGGTCGCGATATAGCCCGGGGAAACGCCGTTGACGGTGACCCCTTCGCGCGCCACCTCGGCGGCGATGGGGCGCAGCATGGCGGTGATGCCGCCCTTGGACGCGGTGCAGACCGAGAACTTGTTGCCGCCGAAATCGGCGACCTCGGTGATGCAGGAGCAGGTCGCGATGATGCGGCCCCATTTCTGCTTCAGCATGGGCTTCAGGGCCGCCTGGCAGACATTGAAGAAGCCGTGCAGGTTGTTCTCGATCGAGGCGATCCAGTCCTCGTCGGTGCTCTCGATGAAGGGCCGGTCGATGACGATGCCGGCATTGCTGACGACGATGTCGAGCCGGCCGAAGGCCTTGATCGCGGATTTGATCAGGCGCTCGGCATCGGCCCGCTTCGAGACATCGGCCTTGACGGCGACGGCCTCGCCACCGGCCTTGCGAATGCCGGCGACGACCGCATCGGCCGCCTTCTTGTTGCGCACATAGTTGACGACGATCCTGGCACCCTCGCGGGCGAAGCGCTCGGCCACCGCCTTGCCGATGCCGCGCGAGCTGCCGGTGACGATGGCGACCTTGTTCTGAAGCTGCATGGAAACCTCCCCTGTCGATCTAGGGGGAGGCTAGAGGAATCCGCGAGACCGGCGCAACGGCCCCGCAGATGCCAAAGACCCGCCTGTGGTCAGCCGCCGGCGCGGGCCCGCTTGATGGCGGCCGTCAGCTCGTCGACGGAGGCGGCGCCGGGGATCAGCTCCTGGCCGACGATGAAGCCCGGCGTCCCCTGGACGTTGAGCTTGTCGGCGAGCTTGGTGTTCTTGTCGATGATCGCCTGGATCTCGGGCTTCGTCATATCGGCCTTCAGCTTGGCGAGGTCGAGGCCGACATCCTCGGCGAGCTTGTAGATCGTCGCATTGTCCAGATTGCCCTTGTAGCTGATGAGCTTCTGGTGGAAGGGGACGTATTTCCCCTGCATCTGGGCCGCGAGCGCCGCCTTCGATGCGGTGACGGAGGCGGGCCCGAGGATCGGGAATTCCTTGTAGACCAGCTTCACCTTGCCGTCCTGGGCGAGCACCTTGTCGAGATCCGGCGCCACCGCCTTGCAATAGGGGCAGCGGTAGTCGAAGAACTCGACGATGGCGACGTCGCCCTGGGGGTTGCCGCCCACGGGGCTGGTGGGATCCTTGAAGATGTCGTCCTTCAGCAGGACGATGTTCTTCTTCGCCGCCTCCTTCTGATCGGCATCCTGCCGGGCCTGATAGGCCTTGATCGCATCGATGATCACCTCGGGATGCTGGCGCAGATAGTCGCTCACGATCTTCTGGACCTGGCCGATCTGGCTGGGCGAGAGGGGGCCGGAGCCCATATCCGCGGGCGTCATGTTGGGCGCCGTCGGATCGGTGGCGCCGGCCGGCAGTGCTGCCAGCAGCAGAGGCGCTGCGACGGCGAGGGAGCGAAGAAGCTTCATTGGGTCACCGATAGCCTTTCTGGATCGGGCACAACATCGCCGATTTGACGCCGGAAGGCGATGGGCAAGCGCGGGCCCTCACGAAATATTGCTGCGCCACGGTGCGCGCCGGACGGCCGGGGCGTGCGACCCGGAACAGTGGCGTGGCCCGGGCACGGGATGCTAGTTTCCCTCGCCGCGAGATGATCGGCATGCCGGCAAACGGGCGCCGGCGGCCAATTGGGGAGATGAGTTGCTTGCGCATGTCGTGCTTCGACGGGTTCGCCGGAAGAGCTAAATCCTTCGTATCTCGCCCGCAACTCTTTCTTTTGATCCTTGCTCTCTCGGGCATGCCGGGTTGCGGCGGGGGGAACTCCGGGATCGGCCCGATCACGATCGGCAGCGGCAAGGTCGAGGGCTTTGCCGGCGCCGCGGCGGCGGACGAGCCGCGGGCGACGATCGTGGCCCGCGACGTTCTCTCCGGCGGGGGCTCGGCGGTCGACGCGGCCATCGCTGCCTATTTCGCCCTGGCCGTGACGCTGCCTTCCAATGCCGGCATCGGCGGGGGCGGGGCCTGCCTGGTCCATGATGCCAAGACCTTCAAGGTCGAGGCGGTGATGTTCCTGCCCCAGGCAGTGCCGGGTGGGCAGTTCGGCATTCCTGCCAGCGTGCGCGGCATGGCCTATATGCAGGCGCGCTATGGACGCGTCCCCTGGGCGACGCTGGTGGCGCCGGCGGAGAATATGGCGCTGGGCGGCATCACCGTGAGCCGGGCGCTGGCGCGCGAGATCCAGACAGCCGGCGACAAGCTGCGCAGCGATCCCGAGCTTGCCCGCATCTTCGTCGCCCCTGACGGCCATCTGCTGCGGGAGGGAGACGCTCTGACGCAGCTCGAGCTCGGCTCCGTCCTCGACCAGATCCGCAGCCGCGGCGGTGGCGACCTCTACATGGGCGGCGTCGCCAATCGCGTCGCCGAGGCGGCCGAGGGCGCGGGCATCCCGCTCACCCGCGAGATGTTGCGCAGCGCCGTGCCCCAGGTCGTCCAGCCGGTCTCCTTCGACTATGGCTCCCGTGCGCTGTTCTTCACCCCGCCGCCGGCCTCCGGCGGGCTGGTGGGGGCCCAGCTCATGAAAATCCTGCACGACACGGAGGACTGGAACGGCACCTCCGCCGATGTCCGGCCCCATCTCTTCGTCGAATCCTCCATGCGCGTCTTCGCCGATCGCGGCCGGTGGCTGCAGCCCAATGGCGGCACCTCGATCGAGCCAAGCCAGCTGCTCGACGACAGCCATCTGAAGGAGCTCATGGCGAGCTATTCCCCCGACCACGCCACGCCGGCGAGCGCGCTCCAGCCTCCGCCGCCCCCCGCTCATCCGGAGAATCCCTGGGCCGCCAGCCTGGTGGTGATCGATGCCGAGAGCAATGCGGTCGCCTGCAACTTCACCCTGAACGATCTCTTCGGCAGCGGCCGCGTCGTGCCCGGCACCGGCATCATCCTGGCGGCCTCGCCCAATGTCGCGGGCGAGAACGCCTATAACACCGGGCCGATGATCTGGGCCTCGCGCAACAACAAGAGCATCTACTATCTCGCTGCCGCTTCGGGCGGCGTCACCGCGCCGACGGCCCTGGCGCAGGTCTTCCTGCGCGTCGTGGCCGACAAGCAGCCGCTTGATTCCGCCATCGCCGCCAAGCGCATCCACCACAACGGCGAGCCCGATGTGGTGTTCTACGAGGAAGGCATAGCCCAGCCCCTGCTGCAGAGCCTGGAAAGCCGCGGCCACAAGCTGCAGAAGGCCGGCATTCTCGGGCGCGTCCAGGCGATCTATTGCCCGCGAGCCCTGGATGAGTCGAATTCCACCTGCCTCGCCGCCGCCGATCCGCGCGGCAACGGCCTCTCGGTGGTGCTGCAGGCCCAGTAACTCATGAGAAGCTGAAGCCATGGCGCTCAAGATCGCCAAGCGGGCGGCCATCCCGCCCTTCATCGCCATGGAGATGCTGCGCGCCGCCAATGAGCGCGCGCAATACGGGGAGCGCGTCCTCCATCTCGAGGTCGGCCAGCCCGATGGCAGCGCGCCCGAGCCGGTGCTGGAAGCCGCCGCCGCTGCCCTCAGATCCCACCGCCTGGGCTATACCGAGGCGCTCGGCATCCCGCCGCTGCGTAAGGCCATCGCCCAGCATTACCGGCGAAGCTATGGCATCGACCTCGATCCGGCGCGGGTGGTGGTCACCACCGGCTCCTCCGGCGCCTTCATGCTGGGATTTCTTGCGGCCTTCGAGGCGGGCGACCGGGTGGCGCTCGCAGCACCCGGCTATCCCGCCTATCGCAACATCCTGCTGGCCCTCGATCTCGAGCCCGTCGATCTCGCCGTCGGGCCGGACACGCATTTCCAGCCGACACCGGCTTTGCTCGAGGCCGTGCCGGGCCGGCTCGACGGGCTGATCCTCGCCAGCCCCTCCAACCCCACCGGCAGCATGCTCGACCGCCGCGCGCTTTCCGCTTTGGTCGATTACTGCCGCACGCGCGGCATCCGCCTCGTCTCCGACGAGATCTATCACGGCATCGTCTATGGCGGAGAAACGGTGAGTGCCGCCGGCCTCGACGAGAGCGTGATCGTCGTCAACAGCTTCTCGAAATACTTCTCCATGACCGGCTGGCGGCTCGGCTGGATGCTGGTGCCGGAGGACCTCGCGCGCGCCGTGGAATGCCTGGCGCAGAATCTCTACATCTCGCCGCCGACCCTGCCGCAGATCGCGGCCGAGGCCGTCTTCGGCTGCAAGGCGGAACTGGACGCCCGGGTCGCGGTCTATCGGGGAAATCGCGACCTCCTGCTGGCGGAGCTGCCCAAGGCCGGCTTCTCGCGCTTCGCCCCGCCGGATGGCGCCTTCTATCTCTACGCGGATATCGGGCATCTGACCGAGGACAGCGAGGCGTTCTGCATGCGGATGTTGCAGGAAGCGGGCGTTGCCGCCACGCCCGGCATGGATTTCGACCGGGCGCGGGGGCGGCATTTCCTGCGCATCTCCTATGCCGGGTCGCGGGCGGACATGGCCGAAGCGGCAGCGCGCATCATTGAATGGCGGCAGAAGAACGGGTGAGGCTTTAGCCTTTTCGTCCTTCCCCCCTCACCCCCGAGAACGGAGGGCGAGGGGAAGAAGACGGGGCGAGTGGGAGTGGCGCCTAGCTCAGCACCCGCTGCCACCAGCCGCGCTTGCGGGAGCCGGATTTGGAGTCTTCAGACTCCGGGCTTGCGGCGGGCTCGACGGGGGACTCCGGCGCTAGCTCGGGCTCGGCGGGCGGAGATTCCGGCTCGGGGGTCACATGCAGCGCATAGGGTGCCTCGATGGGTGCCGGCTCCGCGGCCCGATCGAGCGGGGCTGTCTCGTCGACCGACGACACCGCCTCCTCGTCCGCCATAGACATGCCGTCCATATCCGCTTGCCCGGAATCGCCATTGCCGGCCGCGGGCTCACCCTGGAAGTTGGCCTCCGCGCCCCGATCGCCCTCGCGCCGCCGCCGGCGGCCACCGCGCCGTCCGCGCCGGCGGCGCCGGCGATTGGGATCGTTCGGCTGGGCGGGCGAAGCCTCGCCGGCTTCGGCCGGAGCGCCAGCTTCCGCGCTCTCCTCGGCATCCTCCGGCGGCCCGCTCTCCAGCCCGGGTATGCCCGGATTGGCAGGCGTGGCCTCGGGATGGCGCTCGCGATCTTGGTCTCTGTTGCGGTTGTGATCCCGGTCGCGATCCTGATCTCTGTCCCGGTCGCGGCCGCGACGGCGCCGCCGGCGCCCGCGGCGGCGATCGCCACCTTCGCCGGACCGGCCTTCCCCGCGGGCCTCTTCGGTGCGGATCTCGCGCGGCTGCTCTTCGCCCTGATCGTCTTCTGCCTCGACCTCCGCCTCGGGGGCGGCCGCCTCCTCCACCTCGGGCTCGGCGGGGGCGGAGGGCTGGACCACCGGGGCCGGCGGTGCCTCGCCCGGGGCCAGCGCCTTGATCCGCTCGATCCGGAAATCCGGCGGCACCAGGGTGTCGTCGGCGGCGAGATAGATGCGCAAGGCCTGGCGCGCCTCGAGCTCGGCCAGCGACTGGCGCTTGTGGTTCAGGATGAAGAGGGCCACCTGGCCGGGCACCGAAACGGTGATCGCCGCACTCTTCTGGCGCGCGCCTTCCTCCTCGATCGAGCGCAGCACGTGGAGCGCCGTCGATTCGGTGGAGCGAACATGGCCGGTGCCCCGGCAGAGGCGGCAGATCTCGGTCGACGCCTCGAACAGGCTCGGGCGCAGGCGCTGGCGCGACAGCTCCAGCAGGCCGAAGGGGCTGATGCGGCCGAGCTGGATGCGGGCGCGGTCGTTGCGCATCGCCTCCTTCAGCCGGCGTTCCACCTGGGCATTGTGGCGGGACTCGTCCATGTCGATGAAGTCGATGACGATGAGCCCCGCGAGGTCGCGCAAGCGAAGCTGGCGCGCGATCTCGTCCGCCGCCTCCAGATTGGTCTTGAGGGCGGTCTCCTCGATATTGCGCTCGCGAGTGGCGCGGCCCGAGTTGACATCGATGGCGACCAGCGCCTCGGTCTGGTTGATGACGATGTAGCCGCCGGAACGCAGCTGGACGACGGGATTGTGGATGGCGTCGAGCTGGCTTTCGATCTGGTAGCGGGTGAAGAGCGGCATGGTCGGGTCCTTGTACTGCTGGACCCGCTTGGCATGGCTCGGCATGAGCATGCGCATGAAGGATTTCGCCGCCCGATAGGCCTCGTCGCCCTCGACCTGGATGTCCTCGATGTCGCGCGTGTAGAGATCGCGGATGGCGCGCTTGATCAGATTCGCTTCCTCATAGATGAGGGCCGGCGCGCTGGAGCGCAGCGTCAGCTCGCGGATCTCGTCCCACAGCCGCAACAGATACTCGAAGTCGCGCTTGACCTCGGGCTTGGAGCGCTCGCTGCCGGCGGTGCGCACGATGACGGCCATGCCCGCGGGCAACTCGAGATCGTCGATGATCGACTTGAGGCGCTTGCGGTCGCCGGCATTGGTGATCTTGCGCGAGACCCCGCCGCCGCGATCGGTGTTGGGCATCAGCACGCAGTAGCGGCCGGCGAGAGAAAGATATGTCGTGAGCGCCGCGCCCTTGTTGCCGCGCTCCTCCTTCGTCACCTGCACCAGGATGATCTGGCGCCGCTTGATGACGTCCTGGATCTTGTAGCGCCGGCTGATCGGCCGGGGCCGGCGCTGGGCCGGCTCCTCGGCCTCATCGCCGCCGACCGTCTCCAAGGGCTGGATCTGGATGGGCGCGTCCTCGATCACGGGGTGATGGGCCGGCGCCTCATCAGCCGGAGCTACCCCGCTCGCCTCGCTCGGCGAGGGCGGAATGTCGGCCGGCAGGTCGGAGAGAGGCTCGCTCTCGACCGGCTCCTCGAAGACGTCGCTGCTGAGGCGATTCTCTCCGCCGCCGGTAGCCCGCAGCGCCACGACCTCGCTACCACTCTCCGTTTCGGCGGTGTTTTCGGGCGCCTGCCCGATGGGCTCGGCGGGCGGCTCCTCGCCCGCGGTCGCGTCGGCGGAGTTGTCTTCCTCGGGGGACGCCGCCTCGGCCGCTGCTTCCTCGGCAGAGGGTTCGCGGGCCTGGATGTCGTCCGCCTCGACGCCCTCGGCCTCCTCGGCTTGAGCCTCGTCGGCCGAGGCTTCGCCGGCGGAGCCTTCCTCGGCTTGGGCATCATTGGCCGGGGGCTCCTCGGCACGGGGAGCGCGGCCGCGGCCGCGGCGGTGATAGCGCTGGGCGGCCTCCTCCTCGCGCTCGTCCTCTTCGCGTGCGAGCGCCGCCTGCTCGGCGAGCAGCGCCTCGCGATCCTCGACCGGGATGCGGTAGTAGTCGGGATGGATTTCGCTGAAGGCGAGGAAGCCATGGCGGTTGCCGCCATATTCCACGAAGGCGGCCTGGAGCGAGGGCTCTACCCGCGTGATTTTGGCGAGGTAGATGTTTCCTTTGAGTAGCTTCTTGCTGGCGACCTCGACGTCGAACTCTTCAAGTCGCCGTCCGTCCACCACCGCCACTCGGGTTTCTTCCGGGTGGGTGGCATCGATAAGCATGCGTTTTGCCATAGGCAATATTCTCCATGACGCGCCTGGCGCGGGCCCGGGAGGCGGGCGCCGGCGGCGCGACGAGTCTGTAAGTTGATCCGAATTTCGTCATAACGACCCTTATGGGCGGCCCTTGGGGCCGGCCCTGACGCCTCAACGGCGCGAGGGCGAATTCCCGTCGTCCGCGCGCTGCCGGTCTGCCGGGGACCCTATCGGGGCTTTCCTTTGCCGTGGCCTGGGAAGAGCCGCCGGGGTCGGCGCCTGGCGCACCGCAACGAGATGCGGACAGCCCGGAACTTAGCGGGCATGGCCCCCCAGGACAACAGTCATTTTCGCAGACCCGCCCGTCAGATATGCATTTCCCGATAGATTCCAATGACTTTGTCGAAAATATTTGCTAGAGAGTCTAAAGGCAGGTCGCAACATGCTCGATTCGCGTCGCTGGTGGCTGGTTCTGCTGGCCCTGTGCCTGCTTTCCCGCGGGGCCTGGGCGGGGGAGGCCATTCTCAATATCCGGCTCGGCCTGCAGCCGGAAGCCACCCGGATCGTTCTTGATCTGTCCGAGCCGAGCGCCTATCGCGTCGGCTTGCTGGCGAGTCCGCCGCGTCTCTATGTCGAGCTTCCTTCGGCCGCAACTCCGGCTGGACTGCCGCATGGCCGCGGTCTGGTCCGGAGCCTCGCTCTCGGCGGTGAATCCGGCCTCACGCGCATCGTCGCCGATCTCAAGGGCCCGGCGAAGATCATCAAGGCCGACCTCATCTTCGGCACGGGCGATGCCCAGTCCCGCCGGCTGGTCGTCGATATCGCGCCTGCCGGCGGCTCGGACTTCGCCGAGGCCCTCATCGCCGGTCCGATCGATTCCAGCCCGCCCATCGTGGTGGGCAGTGCCGAGGCGGAGAGCGGGACGGCAGCGGCGGCCGTCGTGCCGGCGCCTCAGCCAGACCCGGCGGCCGCCGCGCCAGCGCCGCCAAGCTTCGCCGAGAGCGCCACCGTCCTCCCGATGCTGAAGCCGGGTTCCGCCATCGAACCGGCCATGACTCCGCCCGTCGCACCTGCTACCCAGGGCGCGGTGACCACCGCCATGTCATCGGCCCTGCCGGTGACGCCGGCGGCGCTGCTCTGGCCCAGCGCGGTCCCGACGCTGCGGCCGGGAACGGCGGGGCCCTCGGGGCTGCAGCCGCTGATCTATATCGACCCCGGCCATGGCGGGGCGGATCCCGGCACCATCGGCACGGACGGGGTCTATGAGAAGAACCTCACCCTCGCCATGGCCAAGGAGCTGCAGCGCCAGCTCCTCGCCACGGGCCGCTACCGGGTGAAGATGACCCGCCAGGGCGATCAATACGTGCCGCTGCGCCTGCGCTTCGGGATGGCGCGGCGCGACCATGCGGACATGTTCATCTCCCTGCATGCGGATTCGGACCCTGGCTCGCTCAGCCGGGGAGCGACGGTCTATACGCTTTCGGAGACGGCCTCCGACGCCGAGGCCGCGGCCCTGGCGGCCAAGGAGAACAAGGCGGATCTGATCGAAGGCGTCGACCTCTCGCAGCAGAATACGACCGTCACCTCGATCCTGATCGATCTCGCCCAGCGCGAGACCAAGAACCGCTCGGCGGGTTTCGCCGAGCTCCTGGTCCATGACATGGGCCAGGTCACATTGCTGCAACGCAACTCACACCGCTATGCCGGCTTTGCCGTGCTCAAGGCCCCGGATATCCCCTCGGTCCTGATCGAGCTCGGCTATCTCTCCGATGCCCAGGACGAGGCCCTGTTGATTTCGCCCCTGCATCGGACCAAATTGGCAGGAGCCATGCTGCGCGCCATCGACGGCTACTATGCCGAGATGGCGGGCGGCAGCCGATCCTGAGAGAGTGCCATAGCGGGGCTGAAGCTCCGGAGCGCCCAAGGCTGGAGCAATGCGGTTCCTTAGAATTCTCGGTTTCCTCTTCGTCATAGGGGCGATCCTTCTCGTCGCCGGCGGCATTGCCGGCTGGCTGGTGGTGCAGCGCTACACCGCCGATCTTCCGGACTATACCCAGCTCGCCAAATACGATCCGCCGGTGGTGACCCGGGTGCTCGCGGGCGACGGGCGCCTGCTGGCCGAATACGCCATCGAGAAGCGGGTCTATCTGCCCATCGGCTCGATCCCCAAGCGCGTGATCAACGCCTTCCTCGCCGCCGAGGACAAGAGCTTCTATTACCATCCCGGCATAGATGTGCAGGGGATCATCCGCGCCGGCATCACCAATCTGACCCATCTCGGCACCGATCGCCGGCCGGTGGGCGCCTCCACCATCACCCAGCAGGTCGCCAAGAACTTCCTCCTGGGCAACGAGGTCTCGCTGAAGCGCAAGGTGCGCGAGATCATTCTGGCGCTGCGCATCGAGCAGGCCTACAGCAAGGATCACATCCTCGAGCTCTATCTGAACCAGATCTATCTGGGCGCCGGCAATTACGGCGTCACCACGGCCGCCCTCAACTACTTCAACAAGTCGCTGGACGACCTCACCATCGCGGAGGCGGCCTATCTCGCCTCGCTGCCCAAGGCGCCCAACAACTACGCCATCGACAAGCATCCCGAGGCGGCGCTGGCCCGGCGCAACTGGGTGATCGGCCAGATGCGCGAGGACGGCTATATCAGCGATGCCGAGGCCGCCGCCGCCACCGCCGCGCCGCTGAAGCTCAATCCGCGCGGTGCCACAGAGGTGGTGACCTCCGACTACTTCGCCGAGGAGGTGCGCCGCGAGCTGGTGGCCCGCTTCGGCGAGGACGCCCTCTACAAGGGCGGGCTCACCGTGCGCACCTCCCTCGACCCACGCCTTCAGGCCATCGCCGACAAGGTGCTGCATGCCGGGCTCATGAAGTATGACCGCGAGCACGGCTTCCGCGGGCCCTTCACCAAGATCGATGCCTCGGGCGGCTGGCCCCAGGCGCTCGCCGCCGTCGCTCCGCCCCCCGGCCTCTATGACTGGAAGCTCGCCGTGGTGCTGAGCAGCGACGCCAAGGAGGCCAAGATCGGCATGGGCGAGGGGACGGAAGGCACGATCCCGCTCTCCGAGCTCACCTGGGCGCGGCATGTCGACCCCACCACCCACAATATGGGCCCGGCGGTTCATAAGCCGAGCGACGTGCTGTCGCCGGGCGATGTGATCGCGGTCGAGCCCGTGACCAAGGATTCCGCCGGCAAGGACTATCCCGCCGACACCTATGGGCTGCGCCAGATTCCCGAGGTCAGCGGCGCCATGGTGGCGATGGATCCGCATACCGGGCGCGTGCTGGCGGTCACCGGGGGCTGGAGCTTCCAGATCAGCGAGTTCGACCGCGCCATCCAGGCGATGCGCCAGCCGGGCTCCGCCTTCAAGCCGATTGTCTATACGACGGCGCTGGAGAACGGCTTCACCCCCTCGACCGTGATCATGGACGCTCCCATCGTCATCGACCAGGGGCCGGGCCTGCCGCTCTGGCGGCCGGAGAATTTCGAGAAGAACTTCCTCGGGCCGGCGACGCTGCGCATCGGGCTGGAGAAGTCGCGCAACCTGATGACGGTGCGCGTTGCCCAGGCCATCGGCATGAAGAAGGTGGCGGAGATGGCCAAGCGCCTGGGGGTTGTCGACAATCTGGACCCGGTGCTGGCCATGGCACTGGGCGCGGGCGAAACCACGGTGCTGCGGCTGACCAACGCCTATTCCATCATCGACAATGGCGGCAAGAAGGTGAGCCCGAGCCTGATCGACCGCGTGCAGGACAAGCTCGGACACACGATCTTCCGCACGGACTCCCGGCCCTGCGACGGCTGCAGCGGCCTCACCTGGCAGAACCAGACCCCACCCAGGATTCCCGATACGCGCGAGCAGCTCATCGACCCCGCCACCGCCTATCAGATGGTCTCGATGATGCAGGGCGTGGTCCAGCGCGGCACGGGCGCAATCATCGGCCAGCTCGGCCGTCCGCTCGCCGGCAAGACCGGCACGACCACGGATTCGAAGGATGTGTGGTTCGTCGGCTACTCGCCCGATCTCGCCGTCGGCTGCTACATGGGCTATGACCAGCCGCGCTCGCTGGGCGGCGATGTCGCCACCGGCGGCATGATCATCGCGCCGCTGTTCAAGAGCTTCATCGCCGAGGCCCTCAAGGGCCAGCCTAACGTGCCCTTCCGCATTCCGCCGGGCATCCGCCTGGTGCGCGTCAGCCTGGCCAGCGGCCAGCGCGCGCAGCCCGGCGACACCAATGTCATCCTCGAGGCCTTCAAGCCCGGCACCGAGCCCAATGGCGACAACAACCAGGTCCTTATGGGCGTGGGTGCATCCGCCTCCGGCGCCGGCGATGCGCCGACGCCGGCCTCTGATTCGAGCGGCGGGCTCTACTGAGCCGAGGGGTCACTTCAAGCGATCGCGGATCTTATCCAAGCCGGCCTTGGCGCAGGCCTCGTCGAGATCGCCGCCAGGCGCCCCGCCAGCGCCGATCGCGCCGATGACTTCCTTGTCCATCTTGATGACCACGCCGCCGCCGATGGCGATCAGGTTGGGCAGCTTTGCCAGGAGTGCTGCGAAGGGTGGGTTCTGCGCCGCGCGTGTGACCAGGGCGGAGGTGTCGGATTTGAACGAGGCGCTGGTGTAGGCCTTGTAGGTCGCGCTATCGAGCGAGTGGACGCCCGCCCCGTCGCCGCGCAGCAGCGCCTGGCGCACGCCATCGGCATCGACGAGGACGGCGGTCTCCGCATAATCCTGCTTGGCGCAGGCATCCACGGCCGCGGAGACAGCCTCGAGGGCGAGCGCCGCCGGGATCCGGTGGGTGGTCAGGACTTGCGCGGCCGCCGGCTTCTCCAAGCCGGCAGTGCCACAGATGGCGACAGCCAGCGCCGCCAGACGCAGGAGGGGTTTTCGCGTGGTCATGCGGGGTCTCCTCGCTTCAGGACATGGGGGAGGCCAGCTTGGCACACCCCCGCAGCCAGGCGCAGTCCCGACCTCGTGAGCGAGACCTTCAAAGCGTCCGGCGGCCCTCGGCAAAGACCTGGCGCCATTCCAGGATGCGGACCGATTGCCGAAGACCCGTGGGCCAGAAGGGATCCAGTTCCACGAGCGCGGTGACCGCCACGGCATCTGGCGCCTCGACCAGCCAGAGCCCGCCGGCGCCACGCCCATCGGGCTCCATCAGCGGGCCCGCGGCACGGATCTCCGCCCGATGCCGCTCGAGGAATTCGAGATGAGCCGGCATCAGGCGCGGGCGGATATCGGCCTTGCCGGGATTATCGCTGAGCAGAACGGCGTAGAGCATCGGGCAGACTCCACTGCTGGACGGTCACCGGGAGCCTATCCCGGCAGGCCTGCAGGAAAACCAGTTTCGCCGCCGGTGCGATCTGCAAAAATGCAGGCCATGAACTGGGACGATCTGCGCCATTTGTTGGCGATCGCGCGGGCCGGAACCCCGACTGGCGCGGCCCGGCGGCTGGCGGTGAACCAGACGACGGCGGCGCGCAGGCTCGCAGCTCTCGAGACGGCTCTGGGTGTCAGGCTGTTCGAGCGGGCCGAGGGCCGGCTCCATCCGACCAAGGCGGGCGAGCTTGCGCTCGCCCGCGCGGCGGAGGTCGAGCAGGAAATCGAGGCCCTGGAACAAGGAATTGCTGGCGCTGATCGTGAACCCGCCGGGCTCGTTCGCCTGACGGCGGTGCCGATCCTGGTGAACCGGCTGCTTGTGCCGGCTCTGCCCGCGCTGAACGCGCGTCATCCGCGGATCCGGCTGGAGCTGATAGCGGACTCGCGCAATCTCAACCTGACGCGGCGCGAGGCGGATCTGGCGCTTCGCCTGTCGCGGCCGGAATCCGGCGCGGGGCTGCTGACCCGGCGCCTGGGCGATCTCGACTATGCCGTCTATGGGCCGCGGGGCAAAGCGGGCGACCGGCTCGCCTGGGTCACCTATGAGGAAGGCCTCGGCCACTTGCCCCAGGCGCGGTGGATCGCGCAGCAGGCGGGAGCCGCCCTGGCGCCGCTCGCCGTCAGCGATGCGGAGGCATTGGTCCATGCCATCCGCGCGGGGCTCGGGAAATCCCTACTGCCCTGCCTGGTCGCCGATGGCGAGCGGGGGCTGAGGCGCCACGGCAAGCCCGTGTTCCAGCGCGAGCTTTGGCTGCTCGCCCATCGCGAGCAACGCCATCACGGGCGGATCGCCGCCGTGATCGCCTGGATCGAGAAGCTGGTCCGGGCCCGGAGCTAGCCTACTTTAGGCGGTCCTGGATCTTGGCGAGCCCGGCTTTCGCGCAATTCTCGTCGAGCCCACTGCCGGGCGCCCCGGCAGCACCGATGGCGCCCACCACCTCGTCCCCGACTTTGATGACGACACTGCCACCGGCTTCTAGGAGGCGAGGCAGCTTGGCCATGCCCGGGCCCATGGGATCCGTCTTCTCGCGCTCGATGAGCACGGAGGTATCGACCTTCATCGTGGCGCTCGTATAGGCCTTGTAGGTCGCACTATCGATCGAATGCACCCCCGTCCAGTCCCCGCGCAGGAGCGCCTGGGTCACGCCATCCGCATCGACCACGATGGCGGTTTCGGCATAGCCCTGCTTGCCGCAGCTCTCGACGGCCGCGGCAACAGCCTCGAGCGCGAGCGCCGCCGGAATCCGATGGGTCACCAGAGCCTGGGCCCCCGCCTGACCCGACAGGCCGCAGATGACCGCGGCGATCGCCGCCGGCCCATAGAGAAGATCCCCCTTCATCTTGCCATTCCTCCCCAGTTCCCCAGTTTCCCGAACTTACACGGCTTTCGACCGGAAGCTAAGCTATTGACCCGTCGGGCGGGCTCTCCCTATAAGGCGCGCTCGATCAAGCGAAGGAATGATGTCATGCGTGCGGAAGCCGAAGCGATGGTGGCGCAGATCAGAGCAGCGCTGGCCTTGCTGAGGAGGCATCTTTGACTGGGATCACGCGCTGAAGCGGCTCGAAGAGCTGAACGCCCGCGCCGAAGACCCCTCATTGTGGAACGACCAGGCCGCCGCGCAGAGGATCATGCGCGAGCGCACCCGGATTGCCGGCCAGATCGATGGGGTCAGGGCGCTGGAGCGTGAGCTCGATGATGCGCTGACCCTGATCGAGCTCGGCGAGGCCGAGGGGGATACGGCGACGCAGGGCGAGGGCGAGGCGGCGCTGCGCCGGGCGGCGGAGGTCGCCGAGAAGCGCCAGCTCGAGACCCTGCTCTCCGGCGAGGCCGACGCCAATGACGCCTATCTCGAGGTCCATGCCGGCGCCGGCGGGACCGAGGCGCAGGACTGGGCGGAGATCCTGCAGCGCATGTATGTGCGCTGGGCCGAGCAGCATGGCTACAAAGTCGAATGGCTCGAGGAGAGCCCCGGAGAAGAAGCGGGGCTGAAATCGGCGACCATCCGGGTCTCCGGCGAGAACGCCTATGGGTGGCTCAAGACCGAGAGCGGCGTCCACCGCCTGGTGCGCATCTCACCTTTCGACAGCCAGGCCCGCCGCCATACAAGCTTCAGCTCGGTCTGGGTCTATCCCGTTGTGGACGACACCATCGAGGTGGAAGTCCTGGACAAGGATCTGCGTGTCGACACCTTCCGCTCCTCCGGCGCCGGCGGCCAGCATGTCAACAAGACCGACAGCGCCATCCGCATCACCCATATCCCCACGGGGATCGTGGTGAGCTGCCAGGCCGACCGCTCGCAGCACCGCAACAGGGCGATGGCCATGGCCATGCTGAAGGCGCGGCTCTACGAGGCCGAGCTGCAGAAGCGCGAGGCGGAGGCGGCCAAAGCCGAGGCCGCCAAGACCGATATCGGCTGGGGCCATCAGATCCGCTCCTATGTGCTGCAGCCCTATCAGATGGTGAAGGATCTGCGCACCGGCGTTGAAACCAGCGCCACCCAGGCCGTACTGGATGGCGATCTCGACCGCTTCATGGCGGCGTCGCTGGCCGCGCGTTTGGGGGAGGGCGAAGGCGCCAAGGCCTAATCGGCATGCCGGTCCGCGGTGTCCCGGCGGATTACAGATCCCCGCGGTGGCCGAGCTTCCAGTCGTGGACGAGGCTCAGGGCCCTGGCCATGTCCTCATCCGACTTCAGATAGCTGCCTGCGACATCCCTCTTCCCGGATGCTTTCCCCACAGCGCTCGTCTCGCCCTGCGCCTCGGCGGCAAGCTGGAACCAGGCATAGGCCCTGATCCAGTCCGGCGTCCCCTCGGGCCCCTTCTGATAGATCTCCCCGAGATCGGTCAGTGCCACGGCATCGCCGCGGTCGGCGGCCTCTCTCAGATAGTAAATGGCAAGCTCGGGATCGTCTTCGCCATGGAGGCCGATCCCGGCCATGTACATCTCGCCAAGGCGGCGCTGGGCATAAACCTGACCGCCTTTCGCCGCCTTGGCGTACCAGTCGCGGGCCTCGTCGAGGCTCTGCGCCGGCAGGCCCAGGCAATTGTTCTTGTCGATCTGGGGGTTGTAGAGATCACCCAGGCTGTTTTGGGCGAGCGCATTGCCCCTGGCCGCGGCCCTTAGATACCAGCCCTCCGCTTGACCGCAATCCGGCTGATCATAGGCGCCCTGGCCGTATCCCATCTGATAGATGTGGCCGACATAGAACTGGTCATAGGGATCGATGGCGAGCCCATGATATTCGAACAGCCAGATTGCCTTGCGATACATCTGCATCGCCTCGGCGTATTCACCTTCGTTCGGCTGCCTGTCGTCGCGGATGCTTCGCGTCCGCTTGACCTCCGCGAGGTAGACGTAGGCCATGCCATAGGCGGGCCATGCATTGGCCGGGAAGCGGAAATCGTCGAGCGCCGCCTGGTAGTTCTCTGCAGCGGCCGTCCAGTCCTGCTTGGCCGAAAATACGAGGCCCCGCAGCAGCGCGGACCAGGGCTTGCAGGATGAGTCATAGTCCTCGCAGTACTGGACGGTCTCGGGGACCTTCGCCTGCTGCTTGCCGAGGTAATAGACCGCGAGCGCATAGGAATCGAGGGCGTGCACCGTCTGGATGGCGCCGCTTCTGAGGATGTCGTCGAGCGAGGAGGCACCGCCTTCGGCGTCATTCGCGGTTCCTTGCGATACGATGTCGAAGAAGGGTCCGCGCTGGCTGCTCACGCGCAGCCGGAGCACCAGGCGGTTGTCGGCCTGCTGGATGATCTCGCCGCCGACCTCGGTCTCGCCCGCGCCGAAGGTGGTCCTGAGATAGGACAGCGCCGATCGGAGCGACATGCCGAGCCCCGGTAGCTGCATGTCGACCGCGCCGAGCTCGGTATCAAAGGACTTCGCCTTCTTCAGGAAAGGACGGCTGACGATCTCGTTCTGCCTGTTGATCAGGGCGATCTGATCGAGCAGGCGCTGCGACACGATGCTGGAGCTATAGCCTTCGTCGGTCAGCGCCTGCGGAACGCCGATCGGGCGGATCACCACGACGTCGCGAAGGGTCTCCCTGATGATCGCGATGGCGACCAGCGCGAAGATTAGCGTGACGAGAGGGCCGATGAGATTGGCGAGGGGTGACTGAAGGATCTTCCAGCCGGCCGCGAGAAGTCCTGTAGAGGGTATCGGCGGCGGGCTCGGCGGCGGCTCGGCGATGGAGGCGCGGGCAGACTCCGCCTCCGCGCGCCCGGAGGGCATCTCCGGGGCATCGTCGTCCGCATCGGGAAGCGTCATCTTGTTCATGCTTGATCCAAGTCATGAACCAACCCGCAATTGGGCACTCCCGGACGTAAACAAAGTATAAAGATGGAGAAGTCGTGCTGTTTCAGCAGCTTCCTTCCCGGCTTGCGCCGCTTCCGGCCGTCTCCACGAGTGTCGCAATCATTCTCCTTGGCCCGTCAGCCATTGCGAGTAGTATGACCCCACGCAGGTCACGCAAGTTCGTCTGCAGAGCCTAGATGCTATGGCCTCGCGACACGCCGCGGGGTCCCTATCGGGGAAAGGGCGCGGAGTGCCGTTGACAGGGGGCATCGTCGAGCCGGAGGCCGTCCGACCGGGCAGCGGTATTCGCTCGGGCCGGCGGCGACGATTCTGCCTCGTCCTGATCAAGCCCTCGCATTACGACGACGACGGCTATGTGATCCAATGGTACCGCTCGGCCATCCCCTCCAATTCGCTGGCGGTGCTCTACGGGCTTGCCAAGACCTGCGCCGAGGCGAAGCGCCTCGGCGAAGACATCGATCTCGAGATCTTCGGCTTCGACGAGACCAATAGCCGCATCGAGCCGCGCAAGATTGCCGCCCTGCTGGAAGCCGCGGATATCGGCATGGTGATGCTGGTCGGTGTCCAGTCCAACCAGTTCCCGCGCGCCCTCGACATCGCCCGGCCGTTCAGGGAGCGCGGGATCAGCGTCGGGATCGGAGGCTTCCATGTCTCCGGCACCATCGCCATGCTGGCGGAGCGCGATCCCGATGTCCGCCGGGCGGAGGAGATGGGCATGTTTCTTTTCGCTGGCGAGGCGGAGGAGGGCCGGCTGGAGCAGGTGCTGAGCGATGCGGTCGAAGGCCGGCTGCAGCCGCTCTATAACTTCATGAGCGACCTGCCGGCGCTGGAGGGCGTGCCGATGCCGGTGCTGCCCGCCGTGCGCATCCGGCGCACTGCCGGTGCCGTTACCAGCTTCGATGCCGGGCGCGGCTGCCCCTATCAATGCTCCTTCTGCACCATCATCAACGTTCAGGGGCGGAAGTCGCGCCGGCGCTCGCCCGAG
>DATFRE010000658.1:0-2735 GCA_035263545.1 Dongiaceae bacterium | reverse complement strand
AGCCTCGATCTCCCGTGCCAGCGCCTCCGCTTCGCCCTCCGACGCGCGATAATGCACGGCGACGGCCCAGCCATGGCGCGCGAGATCGCGGGCGATGGCGGCACCGATGCGCCGCGCGGCGCCGGTGACCAGGGCCACCGGCCCGCCCGTTCCCGCCGCTGTCATGCCGGCTGCGCCGCGAAGCTGCGGCCGAGGGCCCGCGCTTCCTGAAGATGAGCCCGACGGCGCTCCGCATCCTCGGTCACGTCGTAGAGGACGCGAAGCTCGGCATCGGCGATGCCGCAATAGTTCATGATGCCGGTGACGATCTGGGTCAGCATGGCCCTGTCATAGCCCCGTCGGCGGTAGTCGTCGGCGTTCCCGGCGGCGGTGGCGACGAGCAGCGCACGGCGATGGGGAAGCTTGCGGGCACCATAGGCCCAGCCATTGTTCCAGACGCGATCGATCCAGCCCTTCAGCATGGCCGGCAGCGACCACCACCAGACGGGAAAGACGAAGACCAGCATCTCGTTGCGGGCGATGCGCGCCTGCTCCGCCAGAACCGCCGCGCTGTAGCGCTTGTCCGGATCGCCCAAGTCGGGCTCGTCGGCCACCGGCATGCGCGGATCGAAGCCTTCGGCATGGAGATCGGCGATCTCGACCTCATGGCCCGCCTCTGCCAAGCCCGCCAGGAGCTCGTCGAGGACCGCGCCGCAGAAGGAATGCCGCCGCGGATGATCGAAGATGACCAGCACCTTCACGGCTTCGCCGGCTCGAGATCGAGGGAAGCGGAGTTGATGCAACAACGCTGGCCTGTCGGCTTCGGCCCATCGGCGACGTCGGATTTCCCGATCTTCTGGTCGGTGTCACTCATGACCAGGGCGTCCCGTCCTTATGGGCGAAGAAGTCCCGTCCGTTGCGATGGAGCAGGCGCAGGTCGATGTCGGGATAGTCGATTTCGTCGCCCGCCTGGCGATCGCCGACCTCGAGATAGATCACGTCGCGGTCCGAGCGATTGATGAGCTGATGGGCATCGGGCCGGCCCGCGGGAAAGCCCGCCACCATGCCCGCCGTCAGACGCTGGGGCCCGGCGTTGGTCACCAGCTCCACCTCGCCTTCGACGATATAGACGAACTCATCCTCGGCGCTGTGCCAGTGGCGCTGGGAGGAGGCCGCGCCCGGCGGCAGGTGCACCAGATTGACGCCGAAATGGCTGAGGCCGAGAGCGTCGCCCAAAGCGCGCTTCTCCCGCCGCATGACCGCCTCGCGATAGGGGGCAGGATAGCCGCTGCCGCTCCGGGATTCGACGCTCAGCGGATCAAGGGCAATTGCGGAGCGTTCGCGGATGTCGCTCATGGCATTCTCCCTCAGGGTCCTCTACGCCGACGGCCGCCGCCCGGCCGTCCGCCGCGACCTGCGGGCCGACCGACATTCTTTCCGCCGAATCCGCCGCCCGTGACGCGGCCGGCCGTGCCGGCGGTGGAGCGCGGGCGCGGCGCGGCGGAATCCGAGACTCCGAGATCCATGGCCTCGAGCCGGCGGATCTCGTCGCGCATGCGCGCCGCCTCCTCGAACTCGAGATCGGCGGCGGCCTGGCGCATCTTCTTCTCCAGATCGGCGATGGTCGCCTGGAGATTGTGCCCCAGGAGATGGGCCTCGCCGGTCACGCCCGTGTCGACGGTCACCCGGTCGCGCTCATAGACGCTCTGCAGGATGTCGCCGATGGACTTGCGCACCGATTCCGGGGTGATGCCGTTGGCGGTGTTGTAGGCCCGCTGCTTCTCGCGCCGGCGATCCGTCTCGGCCAGGGCCGCCTTCAGCGATTGGGTCATCACATCGGCATAGAGGATCACCCGTCCGTCCACATTGCGCGCCGCCCGGCCGATGGTCTGAACGAGGGAGGTCTGGGAGCGCAGATACCCCTCCTTGTCGGCATCCAGGATCGCGACCAGCGCGCATTCGGGGATGTCCAGCCCCTCGCGCAGCAGGTTGATGCCGATCAGCACGTCGAAGGCGCCGAGCCGGAGGTCGCGGATGATCTCGATCCGCTCCAGGGTCTCCACATCGGAATGGATGTAGCGCACTCGGACACCGGCCTCATGCATGTACTCGGTCAGGTCCTCGGCCATGCGCTTGGTGAGCGTGGTGATGAGCACCCGCTGCCCCTTCTGGGCGCAGAGGCGGCATTCCGCCACGACATCGTCCACCTGGGTCTCCGTCGGGCGGACGATGCAGATCGGATCCGTGAGGCCCGTCGGCCGGATGACCTGCTCGGTGAAGACGCCGCCGGTGCGCTCCAGCTCCCACGGTCCCGGCGTGGCCGAGACATAGGTGGTCTGCGGCCGCATGATCTCCCATTCCTCGAACTTGAGCGGACGGTTGTCGATGCAGGAGGGCAGCCGGAAGCCGAACTCGGCCAGGGTCGATTTCCGCGCATAGTCACCGCGGTACATGCCGCCGATCTGGGGCACGGTGACATGGCTTTCATCGACGATGAGAAGGGCGTCGTCGGGCAGGTATTCGAACAGGGTCGGGGGCGGCTCCCCGGGCCTGCGTCCGGTGAGGAAGCGCGAGTAGTTCTCGATGCCGGCGCAGCCTCCCGTCGCTTCGATCATCTCGATGTCGAAATGCGTGCGCTGCTCCAGCCGCTGGGCTTCCAGCAGCTTCCCGGCCTGATTCAGCTCCTCGAGTCGCGTCTTCAGCTCCTGGCGGATCAGCTTCACCGCCTGAGAGAGTGTCGGCTTGGGTGTGACATA
>DATFRE010000657.1:0-10586 GCA_035263545.1 Dongiaceae bacterium | reverse complement strand
GCGTTTGCCGTGGGGCCGGCAGCGAAGCACGTCTCGCCGCTCAGATCCGCGCTCCACGGCTTTGTCATGAACACGGCCAACCCGAAGGTGCTGCTGTTCTACACGGCGATCGTCCCGCAATTCGTCAACCCGCATGAAGCGGTCGCCCTGCAGATGCTGATCCTGGGCGTGACCGGGCTTTCGGTGGGCGCCGTGATCTCCGCCGGCTATGCCCTGATGGCGGCGCGCATGGCCCGGCGCCTCGCGGGGCCGCGCTACGCCACGATTACCAACCGGATCACCGGCTCGCTGCTGATCGCGGCCGGGGCGGGGATGGCGGCGCTGCGGCGGATCTGACGCCGCCGGAGCGCAATGTCTTGATTGCCACCGCCTCGCGGACAAGCATCGCCACCATCGCGGCCTTCTCCTTCACCGCGGCGGGGCTCGGAAAGCTCATATAGCGCGTCTGCCGGCCCTTGCCTTCCAGGACCCCGATCGGATCGGCGAGCCGGACACCTTGCTCGAAATAGAGCTTCACGACCGGCTCGAGCGGAAAGATCCCGCAGACATAGCCAGCCTTCGGATGGCGATAGGCGATGCAGCGCCAGCCGCCATAGCCGGTCTCCGCCAGCTCCGGCACGGCACACCGGATCACCGGCCGCAGAAGGCGGGCGACGGCCTGGGCGTCGGGCGTCGCCTGCCGGAGGATGTCCCCCGGCGGCAGCTCTTGGCGTGTCTTCATGCATCTCATGGCACGGCTCCCGCATCGACCAGCACCACGCGGCGGATCATGGCGCAGCATGCATTCTGAAGCTCCCGAGTGACGGATCCTGTCAGCAGCCTCGCTAGAGGCCCAGCCCCAGCTTCCGTCCCTCATAGATCGCCGCCGGCGCGTGGCGCGGGGCGAGGCAGTCGCCGATGGCGCGGAAGGGGCTGCTCGTCTCCCGCAGCTCGTCGGTGATCTCCGTATCGGGCCGGTTGACAGTCGCCAGAACGAGGGTGTCGAAGGGGAGGCGCTGCTCGCTGCCGTCCAGCAGGCTGCGGATCGTGGCACTGTCCCCATGCCAGGCGGTGACCACGGATTCCGCCATCGTCTTGACGCCGAGCTTGGCGAGACGGGCGCGCAAAGGGATATCGGCGCTGGTGCGCACCAGCTCGCGGCCGAGATGGGCGTCGGGCGTGACGATGGTCACCTCATGACCCTTGTCGGCGAGCTGCCAGGAGGTGCCGAGGCCGCGCCAATTGCCGACATCGTCCAGCAGCAGCACGCGCTTGCCCGGCCGCGCCTCGCGGCGCATCACCTCCTCGACGGAATGGACATTGGGCCCCTCGACGCCGGGCAGGCGCTCGACCTCGCCGAGGCCGCGCTGGAAGCCCGTTCCGGCGGGGCTGGAGCCGGTGGCGATCACCACCTCATCGGCGCCGAAGGCTTTGATCTCTCCGGCGTCCATCGGGGTGTTCAGCATCACGCGGACCTGCAGCTTCTCGAGCTGGCCCTCATACCATTGCAGCAGGTCGAGGATCTGGGCCCGGCGCGGCTGCATGCCGGCGAGGCGGAACTGGCCCCCCAGCTTGTCGGAGGCCTCGGCGAGCGTCACTTGATGGCCGCGCTCGGCGGCGACCCGCGCCGCTTCGAGCCCGGCGGGCCCGCCGCCCACCACGAGCACGCGCTTGCCCCGATCGGCGGGCTTGAAGGTATCGCCGCCCCATTCGAACTCGCGTCCTGCCGAGGGATTGACCAGGCAGGAGATCCAGTAATCCCGCGAGCGCCGGCCCCAGCACATCTGGTTGCAGGAGATGCAAGGCCGGATGTCGGCCGCGCGGCCCTCGCGCGCCTTGTTGGCGAGGTGGGCATCGGCGATCTGGCCGCGCACCACGCTCACCATATCCGCCTGGCCCGAGGCGATGACGTAATCGGCATTCTCCGGCGTGCGGATATGGCTCTCCGCCTGGACGCGGACATGCTTGGCCACCTGCTTCAGCGCCTCGGCGAAGGGGGCGCCCAGCTTGTCCTCATAGACGAAGGTCGGCATGATTTTGGCGAACTCGAAATAGCTGCCGGTGCCGCAGGTGACGTAGTCGTAGAGCCCGCGGGCGTCATGCCAGGCGAGGATCTCCTGCTGATCGGCGATGGAGAGCACATCAGGCCGGCTGGTATCGACGCTGATCGCCATGCCGATGATGTGGTCCTCGCCGCAGAGTTGGCGGATGCGGGTCAAGACCTCGGTCGAGAAGCGCATGCGGTTCTCGAAGCTGCCGCCATAGCGATCTCCCCGCCGGTTGGAGTAGGGCGACCAGAACTGCTCCACCAGCGCGTTATAGGCGGCCATGATCTCCGAGCCGTCGAAGCCCGCCTCCTTGTCGCGCCGGGCCGCTTGGCCGAAGCATTCGACGAGCTCGGCGATCTCCGCCTCGCTCATGCGGTGGCTGCCGTCGGAATCATGCATGGACGGCAGACCCGAGGGCGACCAGGCGGCATCGAAGCTGTTGTCCCAATCGCCATGGGCGCCGATATGGTACATCTGATGGATCATCACCGTGCCGTGCTCGTGGCAGGCTTCGGTGATGCGCCGGAAGGGCGCGATGATCGCATCGTCCTGGGCGCGGAAATTGCCGCGGGTCAGGACCGCGGCCTTATGCACCGGCGCGGGCTCGATGACGATCATGGCCGCCCCGCCGCGCGCCCGCTCGCGGTAATAGCCGAGATGGCGCTCCGAGGGCAGGCCCTCGACGCTCATATTCGCCGTATGGGCGCCGAAGACGAGGCGATGCTTCAGGGTCTTGTGCCGCAGCTTCAGGGGCTGGAAGAGATGGGGAAAGGTCTGCTCGGACATCGCGTCGTGATCCCGCTGGAGAATTCAGCGCGATCTTAGGGGCTGAGCCCGGCCCGCGCCATGGCGGCGCGGGCCGGACCCCGCCGATCAGGCGAGGCGCTTGAAGTGCATGACCCAGTTGACCTCCCAGCTGGCACCTGCATCGGGCGAGAAGGCCTGCTCCCAGCGGGCGGTGGTGGCGGTGATCTCCGACCAGATGAAGCGGACGATGACGACGCGTTGCCCGATGACCTCCGCGCCGAGAAAAGTTCCGACCCCATTCTCGAAGCGGCCATAGAGCGGCGGGTCCAGCCGCGGGTGGCGGCTGTCCATCCACCAGACGGACCAGAGGCGCGCCTGCGGATCGAACACCCGGACCGTCGCGCCGCGATATGTCCCGGACGGAAGCTCGATGACGTTGTCATCGCTGGTTCCAAGCCCGCCGAGAATGGGGCGCAACTCGCTGCTGCCGGCGAACTCGTCCCATTGCGTATCGCCCTCCAGACGCCGGCGCAGCCGCCGATGGGCGACGCGCCAGCGGCCATGGAGCACGTCGAAATCGTGGCGGCCGTCGCCCGCCGTCTTCTCCCGGCGCTCGGGATCGTCGAGGGCAAAGGGAGCCGGTGCTGTGGTCAGGATCGTCATGGCATGTCCTCCGGGTTTGAGTGGAGGGGCGAGCCTAAGACCCAAATCCTGACACTCTGCGTCAGGATTTCTTTGCTAGGCTTCAGGCCATGCGTGCCAGCCGCCTGCTGTCCATCCTGATCCTGCTCCAGCTCCGCGGGCGGCTGACGGCCGAGGCCCTGGCGGCTGAGTTCGAGGTCTCGCTGCGCACGATCTATCGCGATATCGATCAGCTGAGCGCCGCGGGCGTTCCGGTCTATGCCGATCGCGGCCCGGGCGGCGGCTTCGCCCTGCTGGAGGGCTATCGGACGAAGCTGACCGGCCTGACGGCGCAGGAGGCCGAGGCGCTTTCCTTCGCGGGCTTGCCGGGTCCCGCCGCCGATCTGGGGCTGGGGCAAGCCCTGTCGGCCGCCCGTCTCAAGCTTCTGGCCGCGATGCCGGCGGGCCTCGGCGAGAGCGCCGGGCGGATGGGCGAGCGCTTTCATCTCGACCCGACCGACTGGTACCACCGCGCGGTCGCCCCGCCGCATCTGGGATCCGTCGCCCAGGCGGTCTGGAGCGGGCACAGGCTCAGGCTTCGCTATGAAAGCTGGTCCGCCACCGTGCAGCGGCTGGTGAATCCCCTGGGCCTCGTGCTGAAGGCAGGCGAGTGGTACCTCGTCGCCGATGTTAGCGGCGCCCGGCGCACCTACAGGATCGCCAAGATCCTGGAGCTGGTGCTGCTGGAGGAGCGCTTCGAACGGCCGAAGGGTTTCGATCTCGCAGCCCATTGGCAGAAAGAGCTCCGCCGGTTCGAGGCGAGCCTGCGCCGTGAGGAGGCAGTGCTGCGCGTGTCGAGTGCCGCCATTCCGGCGCTGCGCCGTCTGGGGGCCGATATCGCCGAGGCGGTGCTGGCGGCGGCCCCCGACGCAGCGGGCTGGCGCCAGGCGAAAGTGCCGATCGAAGGCATCGGACCGGCGGCGAGCCTGATCCTCGGCTTCGGCCGCGACATCGAAGTGGTGAGCCCGCCGGCGCTGCGGCGGAAACTCGCCGAGGCGGCAGGCGAGGTCGTGGCGCTCTATCGGCCGAAGCGGGCAAAATCCGTTTGACGACTACGTCTTTTGCGTATAGACTGAAAAATCTAAGCTCGCATCAGAAGAAGTCTCGCGCGGCACTGCCCTCATCGCGCCCGGGCCGCCCGCCACCGTCATCCCGGAAAGGAGGCAAGACCCCTGCAGATTCTCTGCGGAAGCAGGCGGCCGCGCCTTGGCTTTGGGTGAAGGGGAGCCCCGCTCGGCTGTAAATCCGCTGTAGAAACAGCGTACGGGCTGCGGGCCACCAGCAGATCCGCTTACGCCATCAACCCTTCGACTGCACCGGAGACGGCGGTCAGCGGGATGCGCTCGATCTCGGGTCCGCCATAGGGGCGTGAGGAGATGATGTGGATGCGCCGGCGGCCCCGCGGCGCCCAGCGCTCGGGATTGCTGGGTCCGAAGAGGCTGACCAGAGGCGTGCCCACCGCGGCCAGCAGATGTCCGATGCCGGTATCCATGGCGACGGCGGCACTCAGCCTGGCGCCGATGGCCATGGAGAGAGGGACATCGGAGAGGGTCGGGGCGTCGGCGCGCTTGGGGATCAGCACCTCCGGCAGCGCGCGGCGCAGGGGATCGTGAAGATCATGCTCATGCGGGCCCAGCAGCAGGACAGGATCCCAGCCGCGCCCGGCAATCCATTTGGCGAGGCTGACGAATTGCTCCAGCGGCCAGCAGCGGGTGCGGGAAGAGGCGCCGGGGGCAAGACCCACATAGCGCGGGCCATCGGGCAGGAGCACTGCCGCCTCCCGCTCGACCGCCGCAGGAAGCTCGATCTCCCCGCTCCCGTCGACGGGGCAGCCGGTCACGGCCTCGAGAAGCCCGATCAGCTGCGTCAGCTTATGCTTGGGCCGGGGACCCGCCGGCGGCCGGCTGCAGAAAAGGTAGCCGGGGCTCGCCGCCTGGTAGAGCTTGGTTCGCAAAGCGAGCTTCGCCGTCATGATGGTGACCAGATCGGTCCGGTGGTCGATGACCAGCGAGAAGGGCGGCAGCTGCCGCGATCGGCTAATCACGCCCGGGCTCGGCCAGCGGATATGCGCGTCGACCAGGACCTCGGCGACATAGGGCCGCACGATATCGGCCATGACGATGCGATAGGGGCTGTCGCTCTCGGAAACCACCCAGGTAATCTTTTCCGCCGGATAGGCGCGCTTCAGCGCGCGGAGCAGCGGCAGCTTCGAGAACCCGTCGCCGAGCCCTTCCCGCTCGTTGAAGACCGCGATCCCCAAACCTGGTTGCGGAAGGGGGCGGGGCACGGAGACCGGTCCCGGCTGGTCGGCATATTGAGGATCCATGAGGCCGGCAATCTAGCCTAGGAGAAGCACGCCGTCTGCGCCGAATATTTGCAAAATATTAATGCCGCCCCGCGCGGCGCGGTTCCGCTAGGATGGGCCAGCTTCCGTCCTCGCCGCAGGCTCGTCCTGCTCAGAATCTGGAGACCTCGAGATGAAGAAACGCAAGCTGGGAAGATCCGGCCTGGAGGTGGCGCCGCTGGCTCTCGGCGGCAATGTCTTCGGCTGGACAGCCGATGAGGCGACCTCCTTCGCCGTGCTCGATGCCTTCATCGATGCCGGTTTCGATCTCGTCGACACCGCCGATGTCTATTCGGCCTGGGTGCCGGCCCATAAAGGAGGCGAGTCCGAGGCCGTCATGGGCAATTGGCTGAAGAGCCGCGGCCGACGCGAGCGCGTCGTGATCGCGACCAAAGGCGGCTGGGAGCGGCCCAATTGGGGCAAGGGCCTGTCCAAGGCACAGATCGCCAAATCCGTCGAGGCCTCTCTGCAGCGGCTCCAGACCGACTACATCGATCTCTACCAATCCCATATCGACGATGCCGAGACTCCGTTCGAGGAAACGCTGGAGGCCTATGACCGCCTCATCACCGAGGGCAAGGTGCGGGCGATCGGCGCTTCCAACCATACCGCCGCCCGTCTCGCAGAGGCCCTGCAGGTAAGTGAGCGCAAGCACCTGCCGCGGTTCGAGAGTCTGCAGCCGCTCTACAATCTCTACGACCGCGAGGGCTTCGAGGCGGAGCTGCAGCCGCTCTGCCTCAAGCAGGAGATCGGCGTCATTCCCTATTACGCGCTCGCCGCCGGATTCCTGACCGGCAAGTATCGCAGTGAAAAGGATCTGGACCAGAGTCCGCGCGGGGGCGGCGTCGGGAAGAAATATCTGAACGAGCGGGGCTTGCGGATCCTCGGCGCACTCGACCGCGTTGGCGGTGGCCTCGGCGTGACGCCGGCGCAGGTGGCGCTTGCCTGGCTCATCGCCCGGCCGGGCATCACCGCCGCCATCGCGAGTGCCACCAGCCTCACGCAATTCGCCGATCTTGCGAAAGGCGCTGCGCTCACCCTCGACGCCGAGGCCATGCGCCAGCTCGACCGGGCCTCGGCGAGCGAGGCAGAGGCCGTCGCTGGCTGACGGCAAACCGAGGAAGCGAAGATGAGCGATCCGCAGATGGTCGACTGGAAGACCCAGGGCGTTCGGGTGATCCCGGCCAACTCTCTCGATGTCAATACCACCCAGACGCCGGGCATGAACCGCGCCGCGGCGATCAACCTCGCCCGGGTCGGCGCGCAGAAGATCTGGGCGGGCACGGTCAGCATCCATCCCAATGCCAAGACCGGCGCCCATCATCACGGCGCGCTGGAAAGCGTGATCTATGTCGTCAAGGGCCGGGCCCGCATGCGCTGGGGTGAGCATCTGGAATACACCGCCGAGGCGGGTCCCGGCGATTTCATCTATGTGCCGCCCTACGTGCCGCATCAAGAGATCAACGCCTCGACGGAGGAGACTCTGGAATGCGTCCTCGTGCGCAGCGACAACGAGGCCGTGGTGGTCAATCTCGACATCGAGCCGGTGGAAAAGCCGGAGACCGTTCTCTGGATCGACCCGATCCATAAGCAGGGCTGAGCACGCCGGGACGCTCCCGCCGGAAGACCCCTCACGGCGTAAGGAAAAGGAAAGAGCGGCTGCGAGGTCTCGCGGCCGCTCTTCTCATTCGCTGCCAATGGCCCAAAAGGATGCCGCCGCCGGTTGGGTTGGGGGTGGACCGGCGGCGGCTGACGCGCCAGGGGACGAGGGGGCTGGCGCGTATTTCAATGCTGCGGTTGCCGCAGCGAAACCCGTAGTCGTGCTCCCTGTGCTCTCTCTAGAACAGCGGGATCAGATAACCTGCGATACCACCGAGCGAGAGAACGATTGCTGCCGCTATGACGAAGCTGAAGCGCATCATGGCCGTGCTCCTAAGAACCCCAAAGCGAAGCCGCCATTCGACCGCGTGCGATAGGCGTAGAATAAGCGGAGAGGGCCCCGTCGATGCGGTGTCAAATAAAAGCCGGTGGCTGCAGCTGGGTCGGAGCTGCCAGACACCGCTGCCGTCGGTTTCGTTTAATGATCAATGGTCTGCCAGAAGAAAGTCATCTGCCCTCATAGAGGGCGGGCGATCGCGAAGAAATTAAGTGATCGAAGATTTTGGGAAATCTAGCGGGCGGCACAGAGAGTGGACTCGATGGGCCAATCGAGGGTGCCGGCGACGGTCGAGTCGAGATTGCATTGGTAACGACTGTCCCATTGATTGATTGTTCATACAAATCTTGGTCTGAGTCTGAGGCAGGTCGAGCCGCCGGAGTCGGTTCTGTTCGTAGA
Source organism: Dongiaceae bacterium (assembly GCA_035263545.1). Taxonomy (GTDB): domain Bacteria; phylum Pseudomonadota; class Alphaproteobacteria; order Dongiales; family Dongiaceae; genus DASXQK01. The sequence goes on along the minus strand of DATFRE010000657.1, from coordinate 2,452 downwards.
CGCACGGGACGCACGAGCGTCGGCAAGCTCGACAAGAAGGCGCTGCGGATGAAATATCGGAGCACGGAGCCGGTGCCCGCTGCAACGGAATTGGGTCGAGCTGCCCGGAGATGGCGGGGGCCCAATCACGGAGACAACCTGCGGGGGGAGAGACCAGCGATGAATCTCGTTGCCGCGCGCACGCCGCCCTTGTTTCCGAATCTCGAGCTGACGGAACGCGTCCTGGATTCGCCAATCGGCAAGCTGGCATCAGGATTCCATGTCCATTCCGTCGATGACAGCCTCGGCGAGATCTTCACCGAGAGCGTCATGGGCACATATCACGGCCTCAATGTCCGGAGCATCCGCTCTCTGCCGCGACGGCCGATTTCTCTTGGCCCCGAGACGCCCCCGGGTCATGTCGACCATATCGGGCTCGATTTCCTGCGGGAGCCAGTGCCCTCGCTCCTGGATTTCGACGGCATTCGCTCCCTCTGTCCGGAGGGCAAGATCGCGGTCCAGGAGAACCCGAACTGCTGCGGCATCCTCGTCGCCCGCAAGATCTGGGTCTTCGTCGAGGGATACCCGCCGCTCGAATTTCAGCTCGGCCCGAAGGGAAGGGGCGAAAAGGGCTGCGATCCCCGCCCGGCCTGGCCCAGCTAGCGCACGCGCCCACTGGCCCCCGACAGGCTTCGCCCGGCAACGCGGCCGATCATTATTATGGGAGTTCAAGGGAGTGGTCGGTGCCGGGCGGAACTCGTTCTCTTCGCCCTTCGGGCATCCGTCATGTCGTGAAAGTATTTCGCACCCTTACCGAGCGCACCACATACCAGACCCAGATGCCTCCGAGCAGGCCGGCGCCAAGGACGCCGGCTACGTCCCTAGCAGTGACGAGCGAGTTGAGCGGAATATGCAACAGAACCGAAGTCAGCATCCAATCTGCGATTGGGACGCAAATACCAGAGATCCATTGGTAAAAGAAAAGTCGCGGAAAGAAGTGGCGTTTTCTGTACATGCTGATGATGATAAACACTTGGAAGGCGGCAAAGCCGATGAACAATCCGACTTCGGCATAAATCGCCAGCGTTGCGTTGGGGATCGAGGAGTCTTGAAGCGCGCGATAGCCGTCAGCACTCTGGGCAAGGACGCTTAGCGTCCGCAGCGGAGCCAAAGACTGTCCGATTGCAAGGAGTAGCAGCCATCCACCAAAGCCGGAGGGCCCAACGCCGGAATTTGGCGCTCTCCGTGCCGAAGTCATTATTGCAACGACAACCAGGCCAAGCACGACGACCAGAATCGCCAGATGCCAAATACTAAGCGATCCCATGAGATTCCCCATCCCGGCGTACGCTTATTCGAACAATGGCAAAGCCTAGCAGGATTTTCTCCTTATTGTCGAACCACCGATCTTCACATGCGGCAAAGCGCAGCGCGGGGAGATACCTAATGAATGCATCACTGGATACGCGTCGCGCGCCATCTTGGCAGGTGCTATGGCGGCTTCCGGAGCTGCCTGGGCTCCGCAGAATCCCGAAGATCTAGCGCCGATCCCTCGGAGCTGCGGCCAGATCAAAAAAGGGAAATGGTGGGCGCTGTAGGGATTGAACCTACGACCCCACCCGTGTGAAGGGTGTGCTCTCCCGCTGAGCTAAGCGCCCGGGCCGATCGGCAGGCGGCTCTCTTAAGGCGGGCCCGATCGGCTGTCAACCAGGGCCTGTGGAGGCTTGGTCGATCCCGGCCTTGCCCGGGGAGAGGCCGAGTCCTAGCTTGGATCTGTCCATGAAACACGCAGGCTCGATCGCAACCGGCTTCGCCACCGTGGCTTTCGCCTTCGGTGCCGCGGCCGCTGAGCCCGGCCATCTGAAGCTGCAATATGCCGGCTATCTGGTTGATTCACCTATCCTCGATGTCCGGGTCGAGGTGGCGCTCGCGCCCGAGGGCGGCCCCTATCGTATGAGCTTCTCGACGAGCCTGACTGGCATGCTCGGGGACATGGTCCCCTTTCATATGAAGGCCGCGAGCGAGGGTCGGGATGGAGGCGCGGAACCGCGCCCGGTGAGCTATCACAGCCAGATGTCGATCTACGACAATCTGCAGAGCGTCACGCTCGACTATGGCCCCAATGGCAGCGTCACCCTGACGGACGATCCGCCGACCGAGCAGGGCCAGGAGGCGGTCGCGCGCGGTCTCCTGGCCAATACACTCGATCCCCTGAGCGCGGCGCTGGGGATCATTCTGAAGGTGACGGGTGAGGATCGCTGCGCCGGCACCTTCCGCATCTTCGACGGCGCCCGGCGCTATGACCTCTCCCTCTCGCCGGCGCCAGACGATGCGGTGATGGGCCGGCTCGCGGCGGTGCCTCATGTGAAAGCAAGGGCCTGCGATGCGGCGGTCGATCTGGTTGCGGGCTTTCCCCAATATGCCATCGACGCTGGTATGTATCCCAAGACCGCGCGCTTCTGGCTCGGGCGCG
>DATFRE010000656.1:0-5297 GCA_035263545.1 Dongiaceae bacterium | reverse complement strand
GGTGCCCTATCAGGGTATCTTCGATCTTCTGGTCCGGCCGCGTGGCACCGAGTTCTATTCGCCCTCGATCGATCTCGCCCATGAGATGCGGCTGCCGCCCGGCTGGCCCAGCGATGCGGCGCTACGCAGCGACGATCCGGCGCGCATGCCGCCGCTCGCGGTCATGGCGCAGCATCGCTATCTGTTCGAGGATCCGCGCCTCAAGGAAATGCTTGTGACGCCCAAAGGCGTGCGCCTGGTCTATCAAGTGCAGCAGGCCGAGCGCGCCAAATATGCGGTGCTGCGGCAGATCGAGTTCCTCGACAACACGCTCCCGCCGTGGCTGGCGCGCCGCCTGCTCGAGGCCACCATCGCAATCCGTACCTCGCTGATTGCCGAAGCCGCTCCGCCGACATAAGGAATTCCGCCGCCATGGCCGAGCCCGCCCCACGCCGTCCCCGTCATCCCCTGCTTGTGCTGCTGGCCGCCATCCTGCTGCCGGGCTTCGGCCATACGCTCTCGGGCTTCCCCTGCGCGGGCTCACGCTGCAGATGTTCATGATCGTGTTCGGGCTGATCACCTGGCATTTGACGACCGCCCAGCAGAGCCTGATCGGCCGCCTGGCCGGCGGGCTTTTCATCTATGCCATCTCGATCATGGATGCCTACCGCCTGGCGAAGCTGCGCTGGGATGCGTTTCAGCGCCAGGCTTCATGAATCACCGCTCTCGGCGCTCCTCTTTTCGTCATGCTCGGGCCTGTCCCGAGTCAAACTCGTGGATGGTCGGCCTTCTCCCCGGGTCAAGCCCGGGGAGACCATGACGGTTGGGAGAGAGAGAGGGGCTTACCGACTTCAACCGGACTGCCGTGGACAAGCCCGGCCATGACGAGCGAGGAGCGGCTCAGACCACGCGGGCCGGCAGCGGCTTGCCGGCGAAGAAGGCGTCGAGATTGTCCAGCGCCTTGAAGCCCATGCCGTTGCGGGTTTCGGTGGTGGCGCTGCCGAGATGGGGCAACAGGAAGGTGTTGGGCAGGGGCGCATAGCCCGGATGGATCTTCGGCTCGCCCGTGAAGACGTCGAGCCCCGCGGCCCGAAGCTTGCCGGATTTGAGCGCGGCGATCAGCGCCTCGTCATCCACCAGCGGGCCGCGGGCCGTGTTCACCACGATGGCGCCATCGGGCAGGAGCGCAATGCGCGCGGCATTGAGGAAACCCGAGGTCTCGGGCGAGGCGGGCGCATTGATCGACAGGAAGTCGCAATGGGGCAGCATGTCCTCGGCTCGGGCATGGAAGATGGCGCCCTGCTCGCGCTCCGCCGGCAGGCGGGAGCGGTTGTGGTAGTGGATCTTCATGTCGAAGGCGCGGGCGCGCTTGGCGACCGCCTGGCCGATGCGTCCCATGCCGTAGATGCCCAGGCGCTTGCCGGTCACATCGATGCCCAGCATGAAGGTGGGCGCCCAGGAGTTCCAGCGCCCTTCGCGCAGCATGCGCTCGCCCTCATAGGCGCGCCGGGCCGCGCCCAGCATGAGGAGGAGCGCGATGTCGGCGGTGGCGTCGGTCAGCACGTCGGGAGTATTGCCGACGGCGATGCCGCGGGCCTTGCAGGCCGCGATGTCGATATGCTCGAAGCCGACGGAGAAGGTCGCGATCACGCGGATGCTCGCCGGCAGCCGGGCGACAAGCTCGGCCGTCAGCCGCTCGGTGGGGCAGGGGAGGAGGGCATCGCAGCCCGCGGCGGCGGCGACCAGATCATCGGGCCCGTAGAGGCGGTCCTCCTTGTTCAGGATCGCGTCATAGTCGCGGGCAAGGCGCGCCTCGACATCGGCGGGAAGCTTGCGCGTGACCAGCACCCGGGGCTTCTTGGCAGGATTGCTCGACATTGGGCTGCTCCCGACCTTCCCTGTTGCGTCTATCGCGAGCCCGAGCTACGTGGGATAGTGCGGCTCGCCACAAACCGGCGGAACCTAAAGGCGCATGAAATATTTGACAAGGCTGCTCCGGACCTCTTGCGTCCTCTCGAGCCTGCTTCTCCTGATCCCCGTTTTGGCGACCCCGGCCGGGGCCGGGGAGCTTCTCTCCCACCGGGCCTCTTATCTTCTGTCCCTGGGGCACAGCCAGTCTGGGAGCGACGTCGTCGATGTCCAGGGCGTCATGGTCTATGAGTTCGCCGATGCCTGCGACGGCTGGACGACGAGCCAGAAGGCCAGAATCGAGTTCTTCTATAACGACGGCCGCACGAGCCAGGTCGGCTGGAGCCTGAGTTCCTGGGAAGCCAAGAACGGCAAGCACTACCGCTTCTTCATGCGCAACCTCGACGGCGATACCGTCACCTCCGCCTTCAAGGGCGAGGCCGAGATCCCCGCGGCCGGCCAGGCGGGCGTCGTCCGCTTCGAACAGCCCTCGGGAAAGACGCTCACTTTGCCGCGGGGAACCCTGTTCCCCACCGCGCATACCCTCGCTTTGCTGCGCCATCTGGGGGCTGGGGATATCACTTTCCTGGCGACTGTTTTCGACGGCTCCGACGACAAGGGCTCGATCCAGATCAGCGCCGCCCTCGCCAGCCGCGGCCAGCCCGCCGCCGAAGATTCGAAGATTTCGCCGCTGCTCGCCGGCGGTCCGGTCTATCGCCTGAGCCTCGCCTTCTTCGCTCCGGCGGGAGAGGTGGGGAGTGGGGATGAATCGACCCCGGAGCAGGAGCAGGCCGTCAGCATCTACGCCAATGGCGTCATCGACCGGCTGACCATGGACTATGGCAGCTTCACGGTCGACGCGGCCTTGAAGAAGCTGGAGGCGCTTCCGGCTTCGGGCTGCTGACCAGCCCGCGGCCCTTGCGGATCGCATCCTGGCCGAGCTTGGCCCTGAGGCTGTCCATCACCCGCTCCACCGTGACCTGGCGCCGGTCGCCCTGGCTCAGCAGGTCCGGCTCCGCGGCCTCGGATTCCGGCACCAGGTCGGCGGCGCCGACCCCGATCAGGCGGTAACGGCGCCCCGTCGTCTCGGTCTTCAGCAGGGGCATCGCCGCCTGATAGAGCGCCTCGGCGAGCTGCGTCGGCGCCGCCAGCCGGCGCGAGCGGCTCAGGATCTTGAAGTCGGAGGTCTTCAGCTTGAGATGGACGCTGCGGCCCAATAGCCCGTAGCGCTTCATCCGAGCCGAGACCTTCTCGCAGAGCGGCCAGAGCTCGGCGGCGAGGAGATCGGTGCTGGCGATGTCCTCGTCGAAGGTGGTTTCCGCCGAGATGCTTTTCATCTCGCCGTCCGGATCGACCCGGCGGTCATCCTCGCCGCGGGAAAAGCGGTAGAGCCGCCGCCCGATGCTGCCGTAGCGGCGCAGGAGCCGGTGCTCATCGACGCCGCGCAGCTCGGCGATCGTGCTGATCCCGTCGCTGGCGAGCTTCGTCTGCAGCGCCTTGCCGACGCCCCAGATCAGGCTCACGGGCCGGGGGCCCAGAAAGTCCAGCGCCTCCGCGCGCCCAATCACCGCATAGCCCCGGGGCTTGTCGAGGTCCGAGGCGATCTTGGCCAGGAACTTGTTGTAGCTGAGGCCGATGGAGACGGTGACGCCGATGCGCCGCTCGACCTCGAGGGCGAAGCCCGCCAGCGTTCGCGCCGGGCTGCCGTGATGCAGCCCCACCGTGCCGGCGAGATCGAGGAAGGCCTCGTCGATGGAGAGGGGCTCGACCAGCGGCGTCAGCGCTCGCATCATCTCGCGGATCTCGCTGCCGACCCGGGAGTATTTCGCCATGTCGGGGTGGATGACGACCGCATTGGGGCAGGCGGCGAGCGCCTTGAACATCGGCATGGCCGAGCGCACGCCATAGAGCCGGGCGACGTAGCAGGCGGCGGAGACCACGCCGCGACGGCCGCCGCCGACGATGACTGGCTTGTCCTTCAGGGATGGATTGTCGCGCTTCTCGACGCTGGCATAGAAGGCGTCGCAGTCGATATGGGCGATGGCTAGGTCCTCGAGCTCGCCATGGGCGATCATGCGCGGCGAGCCGCAGGCCGGGCAGCGGGGCGCCTTGCTGCCCCCCGCCTTGCTGTCCAGGGCGAAGCCGTGCAGGCAGTCGCGGCAGAGCGCCTTCACACGGCCTCCTCCGGCCGCCAGAGCCACGCAGCACCGCGCACGCCGCTGGCATCGCCATGGCGGGGCGGCAGAATCCGAGCCGCGACCCGGTCGGAGAAGACGTGGCGGCGCATCAGCTCCGGCAGGCGGCGGTAGAGGCGGGTGATCTTCGACATGCCGCCGCCCAGCACGATCGCATGAGGGTCGAGGATGTTGACCATATGGGCCAGCGCCCGGGCCAGCCGGTCCTCGTAGCGGACGAGGCTCGCCTCAGCCCTGGCATCCCCGGCCTCGGCCGCGGCAACGATGGCCGCAGCGTCCCGTTGCTCGCCGCCGCGGGCCGCATGGTCGGAGGCGAGGCCAGGCCCGGAGAGCCAGGTCTCAACGCAGCCATGCCGGCCGCAATAGCAGGCAGGACCGGGACGTTCCTCATCCCTCGGCGCGGGAAGCGGATTATGCCCCCACTCGCCGGCGATCGCATCGGCACCTGCGAGAAGCCGGCCGCCGATGACGATCCCGCCGCCGACTCCTGTGCCCAGGATGGTGCCGAAGACGATGGGCAGGCCGGCGCCCGCCCCATCCGTCGCCTCTGAGATGGCGAAGCAGTCGGCGTCATTGGCAAGACGTAGCGGCCGGCCGAGGACGCGCCTCAGATCCTGCCTGAAGGGGCGGCCGTTGAGCCATGTCGAATTGGCATTTTTCACCAGCCCGGTCGCGGGGGAGATCGCACCGGGCATGCCGACCCCCACGGCACCGGGTCCGCCGCCTGCCTGGCGTTCCGTCTCGGCGACCATCTCGGCGATGGTCACGAGCGTGGCTAGGTAGTCATTCCGCGGGGAAGGACGGCGAAACCCGCCGCGCGCCACACCCTGCCCGTCGAGAGCAAGGGTCTCGATCTTCGTGCCGCCGAGGTCGACACCGATTCGCATGGCTGAAGCTAGTTAAGGGGCGAAAGCCGCGAGGGGCAATCGGCTTCGCGCGCCCCGGAAATGCAGAAGGCCACAATGCAAAAGGCCGCCGGATCGGCGGCCCTTCATCTCGCCATCGAAGCGCCCGTCGCGGGCGCCCGATCTTACTTGATCTTGGCTTCCTTGAAGGCGACGTGCTTCTTGGCGATGGGATCGTACTTGCGGAACTCGAACTTCTCGGTCGAGGTCCGGGGATTCTTCTTGGTCACGTAGAAGTAGCCGGTGTCGGCGGTGCTGACCAATCGGATCATCACGGTTGTCTGCTTGGCCATGGCCTAACTCTCCAAAA
>DATFRE010000655.1:0-2939 GCA_035263545.1 Dongiaceae bacterium | reverse complement strand
CCGGAAGAGCGGCTGCCCACGGACTGGGTCGCGGGCCATGTCGCCCGCCTCGACCGCACCGATGGCGATATCGATACCCTGATGGCGCGGATCGCCCATATCCGGACCTGGACCTACATCTCCCACCGCGCGGGCTGGCTGAAGGACTCCGGCCATTGGCAGGAGGCCAGCCGGGCGGTCGAGGACAAGCTCTCCGACGCGCTCCACCGGGCGCTGACCCAGCGCTTCGTCGACCGGCGGCAAGCCCATCTGCTGCGCCGGATGAAGGATGGAGGCACCCTGGCGGGGTCGGTCACCAAGGCCGGCGAGGTCATCGTCGAAGGCCATGGCGTCGGCCAGCTTGCCGGCTTCCGCTTCATCCCCGACGGCTCCGGCGGGGTCGAGGAATCCCGTCCGCTGCTCAATGCTGCCCGCCGGGCGCTGGCCCGGGAGATCCCTGACCGGCTTGCCCGGTTGGAGGCGGCACCCGATCCGGCCTTTGCACTCTCCTCTGCCGGGGTGCTGAGCTGGGAGGGCGCGCCGGTCGGCCGCCTGATCGCCGGCGAGACCATGACCCGGCCCCGGGTCGACCCTCTGCAAAGCGATCTGCTGGACGGCGCCCAGCGCGAGCGCCTGCGCCGGCGTCTCGCCCTCTGGGTGGAGCACCATATCGTCCGGCGTCTGAAGCCGCTGGCTGCGGCCGAGGCCTCTCCGGTGACCGGCGCCACCCGCGGCATCTTGTTCCAGCTCATCGAGGCCCTGGGCCTGCTGCCCCGGCGGGAGCTCGCGGCCCAGCTTTCCCTGGCCGATGTGAAGGCCCTGGGCACCCTCGGCGTTCGGCTCGGCCGGGAGAGCGTATGGTTTCCGGCCCTGGCCCCGGCGGCGAGCCTGGCGGGGCTGCTCTGGTGCATCAAATCGGGGCGAGCGCCGGCACCCCTGCCGCCGCGCCGGCCGCCCAGTCTGGTCCGCGATCCGGCACTGCCGGCGGAGTTCTATCATGCCGTGGGCTATCGCCTGGCAGGATCGCTGGCGATCCGGGCCGACGCGCTGGAGCGGCTGTCGCTGGCCGCCCGGCGGCTGGCGGAGCAGGGGCCGTTCCTGCCGGTCGAGGCGCTGCGACAGACGATCCAATGCGAAGCGGCAGCACTGCCCGCCGTCATCGCTGCGCTTGGCTATCGCTCAGAGGAGCAGGCGGGCGAGCTTCGCTTTCATGCCCCGGATCACAAGGCGCTGCCCAAGCGCGGCAAGCGCAAGGGGCGGCGGCGCGGTCCTCGCCCACCCCGGCCCGAATCGCCCTTCGCCGCTCTGCGCGACCTCAAATTCACCCGATGAGCGAGACGAGCCTCAGGCTCGACAAGTGGCTCTGGCATGCGCGCTTGTGCAAGAGCCGCACGCTCGCCGCCAAGCTCGCCGCGGCGGGCAAGGTCCGGATCGCCGGCACCGTCGTCTTCAAGGCGCATCACGGGGTGAGGCCCGGGGATGTGCTGACCTTCCCCTTGGGCCCCCATATCCGGACCGTCCGGATCCTGGCGCTGGGCGAGCGCCGCGGCCCGGCGCCGGAAGCGCAAGCGCTCTACGAGGATCTGGCCCCGCCGCCCGCCCGCGGCGCGGCACATGCGTCTTCCGGGCCGCGTCCAACCAAGGCCGACCGCCGGGCTATCGACCGCCTCCGCGGCGAAGAGGAGGCGTGATAGGATCGCGCCGTCTGAAGGAGGCCGATCCATGTTGAGCAGAGCCCAAATCGACCAATTCTGGCGCGATGGCTGCCTCGTCGTCCCCGATGCGGTGACGCCCGCGGAGCTTGCCGCCATGCGCGCGCAGATCGCCGACTGGGTCGAGGAGAGCCGGCGCCATCGCGAGCCCTTCGGCACGCCCACTGTGGACGGGCGGCCGCGCTTCGACATGGGAGAGGAGCATCGGCCGGAGCGGCCGGCGCTGCGCCGGGCCAACAATCCCTCGGACATCTCGCCCGCCTTCTCCGATGTTGCCTGGAATGCCCGGGTCGTCGACATGGTCGCCGATCTCATCGGGCCCGACGTCAAGTTCCATCACTGCAAGATCAATCTGAAGCTGCCGGGCAGCAACACCGAGGTCGGCTATCACCAGGACTTCGCCTATACGCCCCATACCAATGATGCCATCGTCACCGCGCTCGTCTTCGTCGACGAGGTGACGGCGGATAATGGCGCGCTCATGGTGGTGCCCGGCTCGCATCGCGGGCCGATCTATTCCCTCTTCGAGGGCGACCGCTTCACCGGCTCAATCGAGCCGGCGACCGCCGCTGGGCTCAAGGCCAAGCAGGTGCCGGCGATCGGACCGGCCGGCAGCGTCTGCCTCATGCATACCCGGCTCTGCCACGGCTCGGAGGCCAATCGCAGCGCCAACTCCCGCGCCCTCTATATCTGCGTCTATAGCGCGGCCGATGCCTTCCCTCTGGCCCGCAATCCCATGGCCAATCCCCATGAGGGGCGGATCCTCCGCGGCAAGGCGACCCGCTTCGCCCGGATGATGGAGGGGCCGATCGAGCTGCCCGCGCAGCCCAAATCCGCCTCCTTCTTCGCTGTCCAGGGCCAGCGCAGCGCCGGCCAGGCGGCGGAGTAGCCTGTACGCCGCGAGGTGCTGCCGGCGCCCTCATGAGACCGGTATCGCGCCGCCCAATCTTTGACCTTCCTGCCCATTTGCATAACAGGGTTTCCTTCGTCATCCTTTGGACATAGATTTTGCCGGACCGGCGCCCCTGCCAGCAGGACGGGGAGACAGCCGGCGGACGAGGGGAGAGCCGAACGGAAGGGCAATGGCGGCGGGCGCTGACGCATTCGTCAAATTCACCGATGTTCAGAAGAGCTATGACGGCGAGACGCTGGTCGTCAAAAGCCTGAACATGGATATCGCGCGGGGGGAGTTCCTCACCATGCTGGGGCCCTCGGGCTCCGGCAAGACCACCACGCTTCTGATGCTGG
>DATFRE010000654.1:0-3712 GCA_035263545.1 Dongiaceae bacterium | reverse complement strand
TTGTCGAGCTGGGCGATTCCCTCCGTCGACTTGCCCGTAAAGATGTAGACGTCGCCGAGGGTCTGGTGGAGCCCGGCATCATCGGCCGTGGCATCGATCGCGCTGTTCAGAAGTTCGATCGCCTCGTCGTATTGACCGCGATAGAGATAGACATTGGCGACGACCTGCTGCGCATCCGAGACGTCGGGCGCGAGCTTGAGAGCGCTCTGCGCCAGGGAGAACATGTGATCGAGCGCCTTGTTCCGCGACATGCCGCTGCGGCCCATCTTGAACTCGCGCAAGGCGATGAGCGCCCTGCCGCCCCAGGCCGGCGCGTAGGCAGGATTGCGGGCGATCGCCGCGTCGAACATGTGGCGCGCGACCTGGATTCCCTCGAAATCGTCGCGAAAGAGTGCCTCCTTGCCCAGAAGGTAGAACCCATAGGGATCGAGCTGATCCACGGGCGTGCGCTTGGCGAGCTGCAGATCGCGATAGCGCATCTGGACGATGAGCTGAGTGGTGATGTCCTCCGTGATCGCGTCCTCTGACTCCAGCCCATTGCCGCTCAGATCATAGCGCCCGCCCCAGATCTCCTCGCCGTTTTCCACCTCGACGAGCTGGACCGAGACCCGGATCTGATCGCCGGCCCCCCGCACGCTGCCACGCACGACATATCTGACGCCCATCTCGCGGCCGAATTTGCCGATATCGGTGGTGGCGCTCGAAGTGCGGGCGACGGCATTGCGCGCGATGACGTTGAGGCCCGCGACCTGGGCGAGCTGCGACACGATATCCTCCGTCACCCCCTCTGCCAGGGAGGCCTGCCGGGCATCGCCGGCGAGCGCGGTAAAGGTCAAGACCGCGACGGAGGAGCCGGCGCGGGCAAGGGCCACCGACGGCCCGCGCCCGACGAAATGCCAGATCTCGTAGCCCGCGCCGATGGCAATAACCAGGGCGAGCAGTGGAATGAGCCAGGCGCGCCGCAGCGCGAGGCGCGCCAGCCAGTGGTGCCAGCGGTGATGGAGCCCCGACGCGCTCTTCGGTGCGGGGCCACCATCGTCCTCGAGCCGGACGCGCAGAACACGGATGGGCCGGGCGATGTTCTTCACATGCTTGTCGCCCATATCCTCGAGGCCGAGAGCGACCTTGCCATGGATCTGGTCAGCGACGATCTTCGACATGCAGATTCCGCCGGGCGGGGCGAGCCCCTCGATCCGGGAAGCGACATTGACGCCGTCGCCATAGATGTCGTCCTCGACGGCCATGACGTCGCCGAGATTGATCCCCATGCGGAAATCCATGCGCCGGTCATCAGGCTCGGTGGCGTTCAGCGTCGCCATGGCGCGCTGGATCTCGACGGCGCAGCGCACCGCATCGACGACGCTGGAGAACTCGACCAGCAGCCCGTCGCCCGTCGTTTTGAAGATGCGCCCGTGATGGGCGCTGACCTTGGGATCGAACCGCTCGCGGCGGATCTCGGCGAGGCGCCGCAGCGTACCTTCCTCATCCGCTCCCATGAGGCGGCTGTAGCCGGCCACATCCGCCGCCAGTATGGCCGTCAGCTTGCGCGTGATCTGATGTTGATTCACCGGCCACAAGCTCCCTCGCCGGCGGGCGTCCTGCCCTCGACCGGCGATGCCGAGCATCGAACCAAGTCCGCGTCAGCCGATGCCCGTTGCTCGATAGATGCTGTCGCCCTTACGCCGGGATGCGGAGAGTACCGCCGGAGGGACCGCAAGATCCGCAGCCCCTCCGGAGCGGGGTCGAAAAAGTCAGACTGCTTCCTTGAGTTCCTTTGCGGCCCGGAAGGCGACCTTCTTGCTCGCCTTGATCTTGATGGCCTCGCCTGTTGCCGGATTGCGCCCCATGCGCGCCGCGCGCTTGCGGACCTGCAGGATGCCAAGCCCACTGATACGGATGCGGTCACCCTTCTTCAAATGCCTGGTGACCAGGCCGACGAGGTCGCCCAGCAGCGCCTCGGTCTGCTTCTTCGCAAGGCCCTGATCCTCGGCGAGCTTGGAAGCGAGATGTTTCAGTGTGACCGTTGCCGCAGAGGACGCCTTTGCGGTCGCTTTGGCCGACATTTTTATCGTTCTCCTCTCTTGGTTGACGCCTGAATATTCGAAGCGAGAGAATCATCCCCCCACGGGAAGGCAATTCCCACAAGGGGATTTAGCGCGAGTTGACCCGCCTGTCATGCACACTTTTCGACTTGCGGTGCCGCCGGAAGATTCCCCTCGAGACATCCTTACCCTCGGCAAAGCGGGCTTCAAGGGCTCCTTTCCACCGGGCCGCCCGGCGCCAAAGCAGCATCGCGCCGCGGTACCCACCTGCCTCGAAGACACGCACCGGTTGCGCCTTTGGCTCGCGGCCGAATGGCTCCATGGCGGGTCGACCTAGAAGCAATTCGCCGTCGAGGTGCTGCGCCAGCAGGCGTCCGGGTTGATATAGCCCGAACTGCGGCCGTAATCGTCGAGGGAGTTGTGGGCTCTATTGAATCCCGTCGGCCCGGAATAGGTGCTACTCGTATCGGAACACCCAGCTGCCGCCATCGCCATAACGGCGAGGATGACGGCGAGTCGACCAGATGCATAAACCAAGCTCCCCCCACTTCCGAGTCGCATCGCCCCTGCGAAGCGCAAGCGCCCAATTCTAGGGCATTACCGCGGGGGTTTCGAGCCCGATTCGGCGGGCCTTTCCGGCAGGGTCAGTGATAGTTCCAGCCGAACTCCGCGGATTTGGCGAAGTCGTCGAAGTAAATCACATAGCCGTCGTAGTCATAGCTGGACTTGCGGAAGACGAGCTCGCTGCGACCGTCGCCGTCGTAGTCGCCCGCATCGATCAACAGCAGCTCATTGCCGAGGAATCGCATGACCCCCGAAGCGTCGGCGACAAACCAGTACGGGCTCCATTCCGGCCCCGGCACCTCGTCGGGCGGCGGTGCCTTGCCCTGGACCAGGAAGGCGAGCAGGAATGCGCCCTTGGCCGAGCGGTAGGACTTCATCAGCTGAAGACTCGCCATGTCAGCCGCGAGAGTTTGATTCTCCTGCCTTAGCTGGGCGCGGAAGCTTTCCGTCCCGCGTTGCAGCAGAGCCGCGTCGGGCGGCGCTGGCTTCCAATGCTCGGGGTCCTCGACATGCGCGCCCGACACCACGACAAGCGGCCGGCGCACCGGCGTGTCCGAATCCCACTGCTCATAGGCGGCAGCTGGCGCGCCGATCCTGGGTGGCGTGCTGCCGGGAAGCAGGAACTGAAGCCCCAGATCCGCATAGGCCAGCCATTGCGGCGGGCTGGCACTGTCGAGCCGGCCCCGTGCCTGACCGTCGAAGGCGACGGTCCAGGCGACCTTGGCTGGGAATTGACCTATGGCGGCGATATCGCCCGGAAACGCCGCCCAACGCCCGCCCTCGCCACGGAATGCGACACGGACCACGGCCTGGGGCTTCTGGCCATAAGCCTTCTCCAGCCGCATCTGCTGCCCCGGCGAGAGCTGCTCCAATATGCCGAGGTCGACCTCCGCCGCCACGGCCCGCGCGGAAGTGAGGGCGAGCCCGACGACGAGAAGTGCGGCTGCTCGCGCTCGGATCATTTTTCGTGCAGCGCCCATTCTCCCTTCCAGTCCGGCGGTGGCGGATCGATTTCCAGACGCTGGACGCGCGCGCGGAAGACCCGGCTCGGTCCATCCTCTGGCATCGCCTCGAGCGCGCTGTCGAAGGCCGCGGCGGCCGAGCGC
>DATFRE010000653.1:0-3114 GCA_035263545.1 Dongiaceae bacterium | reverse complement strand
CTTCTTCCCCATGCATTTCCTCGGGCTTGCCGGCATGCCGCGGCGCATCCCGGACTATCCGGACGCCTTCGCCGGCTGGAACGCGGTCGCCTCGGTCGGCGCCTTCATCTCCTATGCCGGGACGATCTGGTTCGTCTTCGTCGCCCTCTACACGGTCTTCGCCGGCAAGCGCGTCGGCGCGAACTACTGGGGCGAGGGTGCGACGACCCTGGAATGGACGGTGAGCTCGCCGCCGCCCTTCCACAGCTATGACGAGCTGCCGGTGGTGAAGTAGGGACGGCCGGGTGAGCGACACGACCACACATCCGACGGCGGGTTTTGCCGCGGCTGCAGCCGGGGCGGCGGAGGGCGCGCGGGTCGGCGACTTCCTGCAGCTCCTGAAGCCCCGGGTCATGTCGCTCGTCGTCTTCTCCGGCATCGCGGGTATGGTCGCGGCCCCCGGCCATCTGCATCCTCTGCTCGCCGCCGTGGCGGTGCTCTGCATCGCGGTAGGCGCCGGTGCCTCGGGCGCCATCAACATGTGGTATGACCGCGACATAGACGCGATCATGAGCCGGACCTGCCGGCGGCCGATCCCGGCGGGCCGGATCGAGCCCTCGGAGGCCGCGGGCTTCGGCGTCGTGCTCGCCATCGGCTCCGTCGGACTGATGGGCCTCGCCATCAACTGGCTGGCCGGCGGGCTGCTTGCCGCGGCGATCCTGTTCTACGTCTTCGTCTACACCATGTGGCTGAAGCGCCGCACGCCGCAGAACATCGTCATCGGCGGGGCGGCGGGTGCCTTCCCGCCGATGATCGGCTGGGCCGCAGTGACGGGCCATCTGGCGCTGGCGCCCATCATGCTTTTCCTGCTGATCTTCATGTGGACGCCGCCCCATTTCTGGGCGCTCGCACTGTTCCGCGCCGGCGACTACGCCAAGGCGGGAGTGCCGATGCTGCCGGTGGTGGCCGGGGCGCGAGCGACCAAGATCCAGATGCTGATCTATACCCTGGTCCTCTTCCCCATCGCGCTCGCGCCCTGGGCGCTGGGCATCGCCGGCAATCTCTACGGTGCGGCCGCGGTGGTGCTGGGCGGGTTCTTCATCCTGGCCGCGGTCAGCGTCTTTATCGACAGGACCGACCGCAGCGCCAAGCGCATGTTCGCCTTCTCCATCCTCTATCTCTTCCTGCTCTTCGCGCTGATCATCACCGACCGGGCGCCGGGACTTCTCGGCAGCCTGCCGGCGGGAGTCCTCTGGTGATCGACCGCAACCGCCGTGCACGCAATATCGCGCTGCTCATCGCTCTGCTGGGTTTCGTGGCGCTGATCTACGGCATCACCATCGTGCGCATGAGCGGGCACTGAGACTGGATAGCAAACGGGTTTGAACGAGGAAGCCGGGAAGATGAGCGAGAGCCACGCCGAACCGCACAAGCATCCCTATCATCTGGTGGATCCCAGCCCCTGGCCCATTGTCGGCGCGGTCGCCGCCGGCGTGCTGACCGGCGGCACGGTGGCCTGGCTCCATGGCGGCCCGGGCTGGATCTGGCCGCTGGGAATCCTGCTGGTGCTCGCCACCATGTTCTTCTGGTGGCGCGACGTGATCATCGAGGCGACCTTCCGCGGCTATCACACGCCCATCGTGCAGATCGGCCTGCGCTACGGCATGGCGCTCTTCATCGCCTCGGAGGTGATGTTCTTCTCTGCCTTCTTCTGGGCCTATTTCGACGCCCGCCTCTTCCCGATGGACGGGGTCTGGCCGCCCAAGGGCATCATCCCCTTCGATCCCTTCTCGCTGCCGCTGCTGAACACGCTGATCCTGCTGACCTCGGGCGTCACCGTGACCTGGGCCCACCACGCGCTGCGCGAGGGTGACCGGCAAGGCATGCTGCAGGGCCTGGCGCTGACTATCCTGCTCGGCCTCAGCTTCACCGGCGTCCAGGCCTATGAGTACAGCCACGCCGCCTTCCACTTCACCGGCGGCATCTATCCCTCGACCTTCTTCATGGCGACGGGCTTCCACGGCTTTCACGTCATCATCGGGACGTGCTTCCTGATCGTCTGCTTCTTCCGGGCGCGGGCCGGCCATTTCAAGCCGGACCATCATTTCGGCTTCGAGGCCGCGGCCTGGTACTGGCATTTCGTCGACGTGGTCTGGCTGTTCCTCTTCGTCTGCATCTACTTCTACGGCTCCGGCGCGGGACCCTACGAAGGACAGTAGGTGTCGGTCCTCTCCACGGGATTGGCCTGCCGCTGCCCGCGCTGCGGGCGCGGCAGGCTGTTCCGGGGCTTCCTCTCGGTGGTGCCGGCCTGCGAAAGCTGCGGCCTCGATCTGACCGGCGCCGACAGCGCCGACGGCCCCGCCGTCTTCATCATCCTGATCGTGGGCGCGCTCGTCGTACCGCTGGCACTGGTGACGGAGGTCTGGTTCTCGCCGCCGGTCTGGGTCCATATGGTGCTCTGGGGCCCGCTGATCCTGATCGCCTCGCTGGGCCTGCTGCGCCCGGCCAAGGCCCTGCTGATCGCGCTCCAGTACAAGCACCGCGCCGGCGAGGCCCGGCACTAGACGAATGATCCCTCTCCCGCTTCGGAGCGCGGGAGAGGGCTCACAACTCTGTGTCCATCTGGCGACGCCATGAATCTCTCCTTCCGCCCCACCTTCTGGCCCACGGTCTTCACCATCCCCGCCATCCTTCTGATGCTGGGGCTGGGAGTGTGGCAGCTCCAGCGCTTGCAGTGGAAGGAGGCCCTGATCAACGAGCGCGTGACGCGGACTGCCGGCGCGCCCATCGCGCTGCCGGGTGCAGGCGACGCGGTGGCCGATCTCGAATATCACCGGGTCCTGGTCCAGGGGGAGTTCCTTCACGACAAGGAAATCTTCCTCGGCGCCCGCTCGCTCAACGGCAATGCGGGCTACCATCTGGTGACGCCCTTCCGGCTTGGCGATGGCCGCGTCCTCTTCGTCGATCGCGGCTGGATTCCCCTGAGCCGCAAGGCGCCGGCGACGCGTGCCGCCGGCGAGGTTCAAGGCTCTCAGACCCTCGATGCCGTCATCCGTCTCAAGGGGACTCAGGCCTGGATGGTCCCCGACAACCGCCCCGATCTCGATTTCTTCTTCTGGGCGGATCTGCCGGCCA
>DATFRE010000652.1:0-11119 GCA_035263545.1 Dongiaceae bacterium | reverse complement strand
GTGTGATTGGGCACGAAATCCAGCATCAGTTTGATGCCGCGCCGGGCGAGCCGGGCACGAAAGCCCGCCAGCGCCTCAGCACCGCCCAGTGCCTCGTTGACCCGATAGGCGGCGATGGCGAAGCCCGAGCCGGCGATGTCGGCCTCGGTCAGGTCGGGAAGCGCCCGCACGCATTCGGCGTGCCAGGGCGAGGCCACCTCGCGCGACACGGCCCGGCTGAGCGGGCCGATCTCCCAGACGCTGAGCAGCCAGATCCAATCGAACCCCGCGCGCTGGAAGCCGTCGAGAACCGCGTCATCGACCTCCGTCAGGGTGACGGGTCGCGCCGGGTCCGGCGACAGCCGCCGCAGCCAGGGCCGGGTATTGATCTCCAGCAGGGAAGGATAGCGGGGCATGGCGATGTCTCACCAATCGGGCATATGCAGTTCGGCGATCATATTGGCGACCAGCGCGCTCCAGCCCGTCTGATGCGAGGCGCCGACCCCGCGCCCGGTATCGCCGTCGAAATATTCGTAGAAGAGAATGTGGTCCTTGAAATGCGGATCGGTCTGCATTTTCTCGTAATTGCCGAACACCGGGCGGCGGCCCTGCTCGTCACGACGGAAGAGCTTGGTGAGCCGGATGCGCAGGCCGTCGGCAATCTCTTTCAGCGATTGCATCTGGCCCGAGCCGACCGGAGCTTCCACCTTGAAGCCCGGGCCGAAGAACTTGTCGAACTTTCGAAGGCTTTCGACGAGCAGATAGTTGATCGGCATCCAGATCGGCCCACGCCAGTTGGAATTGCCGCCGAACAGATCGCTGTCGGATTCCGCCGGGACATACTTGACCTCGGAGCGATAATCCCTGGCCTCGAAGACATAAGGCTGGTCGAGGTGGAAGCGCGAGAGGGATCGCACGCCATAGGGCGACAGGAACTCGTTGGTGTCGAGCACCCGCTCCAGCACCTTCGATGAGCGGAAGGCGCGGGTCATGGCAATCAGGCGGGTATCGTCCGCGCCCGGCGTGTTCCAGCGTGATACGAGCGAGGCGAGCGTCGGCCGGTAGCGCAGATACCACTCCAGGCGCTTGGTGAACTTCGGCATCTTCTCCAGCAGCTTCGCGTCGATGACCTCGACCGCGAAAATGGGGATGAGCCCGACGAGAGAGCGGACCCGGAGCGGAAACTTCTCGCCGTTCTTCATCACCAGCCAGTCGTAGAAGAAATTGTCCTGGTCGTCCCAAAGCCCCAATCCCTCGCCGGCGAGATTGGTCATGGCGCCGCCGATCATGAGAAAATGCTCGAAGAACTTCGTGGCGATATCCTCGTAGGCATCGTCCTCCTGGGCCAGCTCCATGGCGATCCGCAGCATGTTCAGGCTGTACATCGCCATCCAAGAGGTGCCGTCGGACTGAACGAGCGTACCCTCGACGGGCAATGGGGCCGAGCGATCGAAGCTGCCGATATTGTCCATGCCCAGGAAGCCGCCCTGGAAGACGTTCAGGCCGCGCGGATCTTTGCGGTTCACCCACCAGGTGAAGTTGAGCAGCAGCTTGGTGAAGACGATCTCGAGAAACTTGTGGTCGCCCTTGCCGCCGTTCTGGCGCTGCTCGCACTCGTAGATCCGCAACGCAGCCCAGGCCTGGACCGGCGGGTTGACGTCGCTGAAATTCCATTCATAGGCGGGAAGCTGGCCATTGGGATGCATGTACCAGCACTGGCAGAGCAGGATGAGCTGGTGCTTGGCGTTTTCCGGGTCGAGATAGGAGAGCGTGGTCAGATGGAATGCCCAATCCCACGCCGCGAACCAGGGATACTCCCATTTGTCCGGCATGGCGATGACGTCCTCCATGTTCGCTTGGACCCACTCGCTGTTGCGGCCCGTCATCCGGCTCATGGGTGGCTTGGGCTCGCCCTCGTCACCAGTCAGCCATTGCGTGACGTCGTAGGAGAAATACTGCTTCGACCAGAGCATGCCGCCGAAGGCCTGCCGCTGGATCCGGCGCAGATCCTCGTCGCTTATGTCCTTCTGAATATCGGCGTAGAAGACATCCGCCTCGGCCTTGCGCTGGGCGAAGATCGCATCGAAGTCGGCGAAGGCCTCACCCTTGGGCTGGCCGTCGAAGAGCCGGACGCGGATCGTGGTGCTGGCGCCCGGCGCCACGCTACGCTTGTGGATGCCGGCGGTCTTCGTGCCCCGGTTCATGACGTTCACGGCGGCCTTGTTGCCCTTCACCACATATTCGTGGAAGCCGTCCTTGTAGTAGGCCTGGGGACTCGGCGTGCCGTAAAGCTTGGGCAGATTGGTCTCATTGTCGCAAAAGACGATCTCGTCCGCATGCTCGAACTGGACGACATGCTCGCCCAGCTTCTCGTGGTGGACGAGGACGTTCTGTCCGAGCCGCTCGAGGGACGGCTTGCGGCCGGCCTTGTACCAGCTCCAGGTGTTGCGATACCACACTTGCGGCAGGACATGGATCTCCGCCGCCTCGGGGCCGCGATTGGTGACCGTCACCCGCATCAGGATGTCTTCCACCGCCGCCTTGGCATATTCGATGTCGACGTCGAAATAGCGATCGGCGTCGAAGATGCCGGTGTCGATGAGCTCGAACTCAGGCTGCTGGCGGGTCCGCCGCGCGTTCTCCTCGACGAGATGCGCGTAGGGATATTCCGCCTGGGGATATTTGTAGAGCATGTGGGCGTAGCTGTAGGTCGGCGTGGCGTCGAGATAGTAGTAGATCTCCTTCACATCTTCGCCGTGATTGCCCTGACGGTTGCTGAGGCCGAACAGCCGCTCCTTCAGGATCGAGTCCTTGCCGTTCCAGAGCGCGAGGCTGAGGCAAAGGCGCTGCTTGTTGTCGCAGAAGCCGGCGATGCCGTCCTCGCCCCAGCGATAGGCGCGGCTTGCGGCATGTTCGTGGGGGAAATAGCCCCAGGCATCGCCATCGGCGCTGTAGTCCTCGCGCACCGTACCCCACTGACGATCGCTGACATAAGGCCCCCACTTCCGCCAGGCCTGCTTGCGCTCCCGCGCTTCGTCCAGGCGCTGCCGTTCGGCATTGGTCTCAACGCCCATGCGCATTCCCTCTTACAGCGGGTCCCCGTCGCTGCGACCCATATCCGTCATATTCGATGAAGGACGCCGTGGCGTCCACCCAGGGAATGAGCCTTGCTCAACCGGGAATAGGACGCAAATCCCTAGCGCGCCGGGGAAGCCTGAACCACGGTCGCCGATGAGCCCAGCTGGCGAATGACCTCCTCGGCCACATCGCCGGCAGCGCCGCCGATATCGACGGTGAGGGGCTCTTCCTCGGGAAGCGGCTCCTCCAGGGTATCGAACTGGCTCTGCAACAGGCTCGCCGGCATGAAATGGCCATGACGCCCAGCCAGGCGCTCGCCGATCAGGGCCCGGCTGCCGCGGAGATAGACCAGGCGGGCCTGCGGCCGGTCGCCGATGATCGCCCGACGATAGGCCCGCTTCAGGGCCGAGCAGGTGATGATGCCTGGCTTGTGCGCGGCCCGCTGTGCGTCGATCCAGGCGGCCACCGCCGCAAGCCAAGGCGCGCGGTCCTCGTCGGTGAGGGGAATGCCGGCATGCATCTTGGCGACATTTGCGTCCGGATGCAGGGAGTCGCCCTCCTCGAAGGGCCAGCCGAGACGTGCCGCCAGCGCCTCGGCGATTGTCGTCTTGCCAGAGCCCGAGACACCCATGACCACGAGGATGGGCGGCCCGCCGCGATGCCCACGAGGGCTGTCCAGGCGGTGGACGCCATTGGCATCGGCGATGAAGACGGGATCGGCCCGGCCGATGAAGAGGCCGCTTTCCACCACTCCGACGATGCGGCCGATCCGCTCCTCCAGCCGTGCCGGATCGCTGATCGGGTCGAAATTGCAGTCGAGGATCCGGTTGCCGCTGTCGGTGACGAACGCAGCGCCGCCAGGCGCCAGCCGCAGCTTGGCGACGGCGCCGATGGATTCGAGATGCGCCTGGGTCACCTCCAGACCGAAGGGAATGACCTCGACCGGGACCGGCGCTATCGTCCCCAGATGGTCCACCAGCTTGACGCCGTCGACGATGATGGCGAGCCGGCGGCTGGCGGCGGCGACGATCTTCTCCCGCAGCAGGGCGCCGCCGAGACCCTTCACGAGGTTGAGCGTGCCGCGCTCGACCTCATCGGCGCCGTCGATGGTGAGGTCGATCTGGCGATGCTCGGCGAAGCTGGTCAACGGGATCCCTGCCCCCTTGGCCTGGGCCCCGGTACGCTCGGAAGTAGGGATGCCGAGGAATCGCAGACCCTCGCGATGGCGCACCGCCAGGGCCTCGACGGCGAAGGCCGCGGTCGAGCCGGTACCGAGCCCGACGATCATGCCGTCGGTCACCAGCTTGACCGCGGCCTCGGCCGCGGCGCGCTTCAGGGCGTTGCGTTCCGCCTCGCCTGGCTTTGCCTGGTCCGTCATGCCTTTGCCTCCCCCGCCGTAGCGGATTCGCGGATCGCCGCGATGGCCGCGGCGTAATCCTTGGTATGGAAGATCGCCGAGCCGGCGACGAAGGCGGTGGCGCCGGCGGCGGCGGCCTTGCCCGCCGTCTCGACATTTTCGCCACCATCGACCTCGATCACCGGGTCGAGGCCGCGCTCCCTGCAGAGCGCGCGGATGCGCCTGATCTTCGGCAGCATCTCGGGCAGGAAGGCCTGCCCGCCGAAGCCGGGATTGACCGTCATCACCAGGATGATGTCGCAGAGATGCAAGACATAGTCGATGAGCTCCGGCGGGCTCGCGGGATCGAGCACGACCCCCGCCTTCCGGCCCATCTCGCGAATCCGGCTCAGCACCCGGTGCAAGTGGATGGTGGAGCCGGGCTCTGCCTGGACCAGCAGGTGATCCGCCCCGGCCTTGACGAACTCGGCGAGGTAGCGCTCCGGCTCGACGATCATGAGATGCACGTTGAGGGGCTTTGCGGTGGAGCGGCGGATGGCCTGGAGCACCACCGGACCGAGGGTGATGTTGGGCACGAAGCGGCCGTCCATGACATCGACATGAATCCAGTCGGCCCCGGCCTGATCGACGGCGCGGACCTCCTCCCCCAGCCGGGTGTAATCCGCCGACAAAACCGAGGGTGCGATGATCACCGACATGGCTGGCCTCGATCGCGATCAGGTTGGGCAAAATAGCGGCCGGATGCCGGCGGCTCAACCGCCATCGCCGATTCAGGACGCCGCTGCATCCGTCGTGAAACGGAAGATCGTGGTGGAACGGAAGCGCTCTCCCGGCCTGAGAAGCGTGGAGGGAAATTTGGGCTGGTTCGGCGCATCGGGAAAAGCCTGGGTCTCGAAGCAGAAGCCGTCGCTCTGCCGATAGGCTCGGCCCGAGGGGCCGACGAGGCTGCCGTTCAAGCCGTTGCCGGTATAGAGCTGAATTCCCGGCTGGTCGGTCAGCACTTCGAGAATGCGACCGGTCGAGGGGTCGTGGGCGCGGGCCGCGAGCCGCGGGCCGGCGCCTGTGGGCTGGCGCAGCACCCAATTCAAGTCATAGCCCCGGGCGAGCAAGAGCTGCTCATCCGCCATCCGGATGCGCGCACCGATGGCGGTGGGGCTGGTGAAGTCGAAGGGCGTGCCGTGAACCGCGCGGATCTCGCCGGTCGGTATCTGCATGGCGTCCGTCGGAGTCACGTGGTCGGCCTCGATGGAGACGACATGCGCCAGGATATCGCCCGACCCCTCCCCTGCCAGATTGAAATAGCTGTGATTGGTCAGATTGATGACGGTCGGCTTGTCGGTGGTGGCCTCATAATCGATCCGCAGCTCATTCGGTGCGCCGAGGCTGTAGCGGACTTCGACGGAGAGATTGCCGGGAAAGCCCTGATCGCCGTCCGGGCTCAGATGGCTGAGGATCAGCGTCTCGCCTTCGCCCGGCTCGCCCTGCCAGACGAGCTTGTGGAAGCTCTTGCGGCCGCCATGCAGCGTGTTCGGCCCGTTGTTGACATCGAGCTGGTAGGTCGTGCCGTCGATGGTGATGCGACCCTTGGCGATGCGATTGGCGAAGCGCCCGGCAATGGCGCCGAAATGCGGGCTCCGCTCGGCATAGCCCTCCAGAGAATCGAGGCCGAGCACGACATTGGCGCTGCGGCCGGCGCGGTCCGGCACCTCGAGACTATCGATGATGCAGCCATAGGTCAGGATCCGCGCACGCATGCCGGAGTCATTGGCGAGGGTGTAGAGATCGACCTGCTGGCCTTCGCGGGTGGCCCCGTAGCGCTCCTTCTTCATGACCTGCGGCTCCCTTGGGAAATCAGAATGTCACGGCCGCCTGCAGGCCGAGAACGAAGGCGTTCGGCGTCGAGGTCACCCCGCCCGGCCGCACCACGTACTGCAGGTTGGGCATGAGCGTGAACCAGGGCGCGATCTGGGCACGATAGTTGAGCTCCAAATCCATTTCATAGGATTGCACGCCAACCGAGCCGGGATTGGTGATGTTCGCCTGGTTCTGCGCATTGACCAGGGAATTGCTCACCAGCGCCTGGGAGACGGCGAAGGCAATGCTGTCATTGTCGCGGCCAGGGAAGGTGCCCTTCTTCACCAGGCCAGCCTCCCAGAAATATTGGATGAGCGCCGTGCTGGGATCGGCATAGGTGAAGCCGGCAAAGAGGTTGAATCCACGACTGGAGCTGGGCCCGCCCTCGCGCCAGATCATCTGATCGGCCAGGAGATAGAGGCCCCATCGGCCGGACATCAGCTGCTGGGGCCCGTTCACAGGCGCGCCGAGATCAGGCACCGTGGAGTTGTCGTAGTAGCCACCGATCCTGAGATCGCCCGGCAGGCCGAACATGGCCTTGTCGGGCGTCCAGCCCACCTCCAGCGGCACGATGATGCCCGTCACCCCCTCGCTGCCGAACTTGAATCCATTGCCCGTGTTGCCGTTCGAGGGATTGACCTGATAGGCGCCGGCCTGGGCATAGATATCGCTCTCGAGCCGAAGCTTGACGATGCCGCCCCAGCTCGCGGAGGGAAAGGTGGAGAACCCTGCATCCAGCGTGATCGAGACAGGATTACCGCAGAAGGCATTGTTCTGGAGATAGCAATAGAGCGGCGAGGTGGCGAAGTCGTCGCCGGCATTGAGCCAGCCGCCCTTGATATCGAGCTTGTCGTCAAACAGGGATTGCTCATAGGTGAGGATGGCGAGGCGGAAATCCTGGCCGCCGCCGAAGATCTCCTGCACCTGGGCGAGAGCCCCGAGATCGAGGCTGGAGAGGCTGTTGCCGGCGCGGTCGGAGAAGGTGACGTGAATCTGGCCGCCCCTCAGCTTTGCCAGCTTCTCGAGATCGATATCCGCGCCGAAATCGATCTGCTGGGCGTATTGCGTCGCCTGCTGCAAGCCCCCCGTCGGATTGCCGGCCGTCTCGGATATGTAATGGGCGCGCAGCGAAATGCCCTCCTTCTCCAGCTTGGTTCGCACGCCACCCCAGTCCCCTGTAATATAGGGCTGCTGCAGCCAATCACTGAAAAAATCGTCCTGGGCGTGGGCCTGTCCGGCGAAGAGCCGGGCTGCCAGAGCGGCGATGCCGCAGACCCAGCTCGCGCGCCGTCCCGCTCGCATGAATTCAGAAGGTCAGGCCGGCCTGAAGGCCGAGCACGAACGCATTGGGTATCGTCGTCACGGCATTGGGGTGAATGACATATTGGATGTTGGGCATGAGGCTGAACCACGGAGTCATCTGAGCGCGGTAGTTGAGCTCGATGTCGGTCTCCGCGGATTGCACGCTGACCGAGCCCGGCATGATCTCGTTCTGCTGGTTCTGCGCCGCGATCAGGACATTGCTGACCCGGCTCTGGTTGACCGCCAGGCCGATCGAATCGTGGTCACGACCCGGAAAGGTTCCGATGTAGAGCAGGCCGGCCTCCCAGTAATACTCGAGCAGTGCCGTTTCCGGATCGGCATAGAGAAAGACGCCGAACGCCGTCAGCCCGCGATCGGAACCGGGCCCTTCGCGAAAGATCATCTGGTCGACCAGGAGGTAGATGCCCCAGCGTCCGGTGAGGGTGTTCTGCGGCCCGCTCAAAGGCGATCCGAGATCGGGCGCGTCGGAATTGTCATAGTAGCCCCCGAGCTTGTAGTTCCCCGGCAGCTTCGTCGACCCGAAGGTCGGGCGCCAGCCGCCCTCGACCGGGACGATGACGCCCGTCGCGCCGGAGATGCTGAGCTTGAAACCGTTGTCTGGATCGTTCAGCGAGGGGTTGACCTCATAGGCGCCGGCCTGGAGATAGATATCGCTCCGTGGAAGCAGCTTCACGATGCCGCCCCAGCTCGCGACCGGGAAGGTGGTGAAACCGCTGTCGATCGGGACACCGGCGGGCTGGCCACAAAAACCGTTATTCTGGAAGTAGCAATAGATCGGGGAGGTCGTGAAGTCGTCGGCCGCATGGATCCAGCCGACCTTAACATTGACGTGATCGTCGAACAGGGCTTGCTGATAGGAGAGCTCGGCCAGCCGGAAGTTTTGTCCGCCGCCGAAGATCTCCTGCTCCGAGATGAGATTGCCGACATCCTCGGCCGCGAGGCTGCGCCCGGCCCGGTCCGTGAAGGTGATGTGCACCTGCCCGCCGTGCAGACCAACGATCTTTTCGAGGTCCAAATCGGCGCCGAAATCGATTTGCTGGGCATATTGCGTGCCCTGCTGCAGGCCGCCCAGGGGATTGCCAGCGGTCTCCGAGAGGTAGTGGGCGCGCAGGTGGAAGCCTTCGTTTTCCAGTCTGGTTCTGAGCCCGCCCCAATCCCCGGTCATGTAGCTCCCTTGCAGCCAGTCGTTCAGGGATTGGGCCCGTGCTCCGGCGGCGAGACAGAGCCCCGCCAGGAGGACCGCAGCGCCGGAGAGGAGCTTCACGGAGGCCACCTCCGGCGAAGCCGGCAAGAGTTCATGAGACCGCCTGGCGATGCAGATCCGCCTCGATCTGCTCGAGGCTGCGGCCCTTGGTTTCCGGAACCAGGACCCAGGTGAAGACAAAGGCGCCAGCCGTGAGAACGGCGTAGACCAGGAAGGTGCCGGGACGCCCGAAGAGCTCGATCATGTTCAGGAAGGTGACGCTGACGAGCAAGTTGAACCCCCAATTGGAGATCGCGGCGGCGCCCATGGCGCGACCCCGGAAGTAGAGCGGGAAGATCTCGGCGATCAGCAGCCAGAACACGGGGCCCAGTCCGATAGCGAAGAAACCCACATAGCCCGCCAGGCTGACGGCCGTGATCCAGCCCAGGGCCGGCGAGCTGCTGCCGATGAGGAAACCGAGGGCGAGCAGGAGGAGGCAGACTCCCATGCCGGCGAGCCCTGTCAGCAGCAGGGCCCGTCGCCCGGCTCTGTCGATCAGCTGAATCGCAACCAGGGTCATCAAGACGTTCACCACGCCGACGCCTGATGTCGCCAGGATGGCGGTGGAGGCGGAGGAAAAGCCGGCGGCCTGGAAAATCGTCGGGGCGAAATAGATCACCGTGTTGATGCCAGTCACCTGCTGGAAGATCGCGAGGCCGATGCCGACGATGAGGGGCCGGCGCACGATGGGGTCCAGCAGCTCACCCCAGCCCGGCAACTTGCCCTCGCGCCGGAGATCGGTGCGCAGCTCGGTGAGCTCCGCCTCAATGTCGGCCGTGCCACGCAGCCTGCGCAGCACCTGGCCGGCCTCCTCGAGGCGGCCATGGCCGGCGAGCCAACGGGGCGTCTCCGGCAGGACCAGCATCCCGAGGGCCAGGATCAAGCCCGGCACGGCGCCCAGGCCCAACATCCATCGCCACTGACCCCCCTGGGCGAAGATGGTGTCGACTAGGTAGGAGACCAGGATGCCGATGGTGATGGCGAGCTGGCTCAGGGAGACGAGGGCACCGCGGTGCTTCGCCGGTGCCGTTTCCGCCAGATAGAGCGGCGTCAGCATCGAGGCAACGCCGATACCGACACCCACCAGCAGCCGGCCGAGGATCAGCACCCACAGGTCCGGTGCCAATGCCGCCACGAGGGAGCCTAGAACGAAAATGATCCCGGTCACGAGGATCACCGTGCGCCGGCCGAAACGGTCTGAGAGCCCGCCCGCCACAGCGGCGCCGGTGGCCGCTCCGACAAGGGCAATGGCGACCACCAGGCCCTGCATGAAGGGAGAAAGAGCGAAATCAGTGCGGATGAAGAGAAGTGCGCCGGAGATCACGCCGGTGTCATAGCCGAACAGCAGCCCACCCAGTGCCGCGATTCCGACGATCAGGTAAAAGTGCATGTTCCCCCGGCTGCCGGCATAGGCCCCAGCCAAGGTAAAGCCTACCTCAACGCCGCCATGAGGGCTATCCCCCGCCGGCGGCCGCCCGGTCGGCGAACCAGACGAGCTCGCCTACCGGCCTGAGCCGCGCGGCCGGGACCTGGCTGCCGCCGGCGCGGATCGCCGCCAGAATCTCGACTTTCTCCTTGCCGGCGACGAGGAAGGCCACGTGACGGCTGCTCTCGATGGCGGGGTAGGTCATGGTGATGCGGACCTCCGGGCGGCCATGGGACACGGCAGCGACCCAGCGCTTGCGCTCCTCCAGCACGGACTCACCGGGGAGGAGCGAGGCCGTATGGCCGTCCGGCCCGAGGCCCAGCAGGGTGATGTCGAACAGAGGTCTTCCGGGATCGAGGGCGGCGGCGCCATAGGCCTTCTGCAGCTCGCGCTCATAGATCTCCGCCGCCTGCTCCGCCGTGCCGGCGGAGGGCGGGGGCACCGGGTGGATGTTCTCAGGCGGCACGGGTGCCTTGGAGAGCATCGCCTCGCGCGTCATGCGGTAGTTGCTCTCCGGGTGGTCGTAGGGCACGAAGCGCTCATCGCCCCAGTACCATTCGGCCTTTGGCCAGGGGAAGCGCTTGCGGAAATCGTCGGAGGCCAGAAGCCCGTAGAGCGTCTTGGGCGTCGAGCCGCCGGAGAGCGAGACCCGGAAGGGGGCCTTGGCGGCAATCGCTGCCGCCGTCATCCATTCGGCGACATGGCGCGCAAGCGCTTGGGGATCCGGGAGAACCTCGACGCGTCCCACCATCTTGTCCGCCATGGCGCCTAGGCCTCCATGCCGAGTATGAACTGCTCCATCGCCTTGGCGAAGCCTTCATCGTTGTAGGAGGCCGTGCTCGCGCTGGCTTGCGCCTTC
>DATFRE010000651.1:0-2138 GCA_035263545.1 Dongiaceae bacterium | reverse complement strand
GGCTGCAAGCGCGCCGTGCAGCAGATGCTGACCCAGGAACGCCGGGGTGAGGCGCGCGGGCGGATCGTCAACATCTCCTCCCAGCATGGGATGCTCGCCTCGCCGGGTGATGCGCCCTATGGCGTCAGCAAATCTGCCGCGGTCTATATCACGCGGCAAGTGGCGGTCGAGCACGCCAAGGACCTGATCGTCTGCAATGCCGTGGCGCCAGGCAAGATTGTCACCGGCAAGCCGGGAATCGACGACGATCCGGCACGGCTCGCCAGATCCCAGAGCCGCACGCCCTGGCCGCGGCTGGGCAAGCCCGAGGACGTGGCCTCGGCGGCGCTCTTCCTGGCCAGCGACATGGCGAGCTTCGTGACGGGGATCAATCTGATGGTCGATGGCGGGTGGATGGCGGCATGAGCGCATCGAAGACAGCGGTCATCACCGGGGGCGGCGGCTTCGTCATCGCCAATGTCGCGCGCCTCTGGCTGGAGCGCGATCCTGAGGCTGAGGCCATCGTCGTCGACGCCACGCCCCTCGATGCCGCGGCGAAGCGGCATTACGCGCCTTTCGCCGGGCGGCTCCAGTTCATCGCCGGCGATGTGAGCAAGCCGGAGACCTGGGCAAAGCTGCCGAAGGAGACGGCCTATGTCGTCCATGGCGCGGCCGTCACGCCCATGCGCTACACCGACAAGGAGGGCCGCCCGCGCAATCCCGAGCGCGAGGACCCGATGAAGATCATCGAGGCCAATATCCTCGGGACCGCCCGGGCGCTGGACTGGGCGCGCGACCTGCCGGGCCTCGCCCGCTTCGTCTATATCAGCACTGGTTCCGTCTATGCCGACCAGGTGGCGGCCCAGGAGAGCGATCCCTTCCCGCTGCCGGAGGATGGCCATATCGGGCCGATCGCCCTCTATGACATTACGAAGTACGGCGGCGAGCTTTTGACCCAGCGCTTCGCCGATCTCTACGACATGCCGGCTTATGCGGTCAGGCTCGCCAGCGTCTTCGGGCCCATGGACCGGGCAACACCCTTCCGCAACGTCCGCAACGCGGCCAATCACGTGGCCCATTCCGCCGCCGAGGGGCGTCCCGTGCGCGCCAGCGCCTCCGAGGCGGTGGGCGACTACATCTATGCGCCGGACGTGGCCGATGCGGTGCTCCGCCTGCTGCAAGTACCGAGGGAGCGGCTGAAGCATCGCGTCTATAACCTCGCCTATGGCGAGCCGGTGGATGTGGCCGGCCTCGTGGCCACCGCCGCGAAGGTCGCGCCGGGCCTGAAGCTCGAGACCGTTCCGGAGGCCGAGGCGGACATCAAAATCTCGGCCAAGCGCAAGACGGGCCGCTGGGGTGCCTACGACATCTCGCGCGCCGCAGAGGATCTGGGCTGGAAGCCCCGCCCGCTTGCCGCCGCCTTTGCCGACTACATCGACTGGATCCGGACGCATGAGAAGTAACAAACAGAGGAGAGCGAGCCTATGAACAATGACCGCATGGTCACCGGCATCCGCCGCCGGCTGACCGAGATCGAGAACGACCTCGTCGATGAGCTGACCTCGGGGCGGATCGACCGCCGCGAGTTCCTGCGCCACGGCTCGGTGCTGGGGCTGGGCCTCCCGCTTCTCAGCAGCCTTGCCGGTGCCCTCGGCTATGCGGGCCTCGGCGCGCCGGCTGCCCGCGCGGCCGCTGCCGGCGGCACCATCCGCTGCGCCACCTCGCTTCCCGCCGGCGCCATCGATCCCGTCACCGTCGACGACAATGGCGGGCTGATGATGCTGATCCAGACCGGCGAGTTCCTGTCGGTCTCCGGCCCCGACCTCCGGCTGAAGCCGGTGCTGGCGGAGAGCTGGAGCCCCAACAAGGACGGGACGGTCTGGACCTTCAAGATCCGCAAGGGCGTGAAGTTCCACAACGGCAAGGAGATGATGGCCGACGATGTGGTGGCCTCCATCGACCGGCTGGCGAATCCGAAGAACTCCTCGAACGCGCTTTCCGCCTTCAAGGGCACGCTGTCCCAGGGCGCCACCCAGAAGGTCGACGACTACGCCGTCGCCTTCCATCTCGACGCGCCCAACGGCAACTTCCCCTATCTCGTCTCCGCGGATAACTACAACGCCATCATCATTCCGGCGGACTATGCGGGGGATTTCGAG
>DATFRE010000650.1:0-4652 GCA_035263545.1 Dongiaceae bacterium | reverse complement strand
GCCAGCCGCCCTCGACCCGGCCCGCTATGAACTGCTGCCGGGCGGAGCGGGCGACCAGGACATCTTCGGTTGGCCTCGGGTAGTCCAGGACCGCAATGTGATCGGCCCGGACTCGGCGGCCCTGCCGACCTATGTCGAGGGCATGCGCCTCGCCCATGAGCGCTTTGGCCGCCTTCCCTGGGCCGCCCTCCTGGAGCCCGCCATCGCGCTCGCCGAGGAGGGCATCCTGCTGGACTGGTATGGGGCGCTCGCCATCGCCGTGGCAGCGCCGGATTTGGCTCTCTTCGAGGCGACGCGCCGGCTTTATCTGCCCGGCGGCCTGCCGCCGCTTCCCGGAAATGATACTGCCCCGCGCTACCTGCCTTTGCCGGCTCTGGCGCGGACTCTCCGGCGCCTGGCGAGCGCCGGCGCCCGCGATTTCTATGAGGGCGAGATCGCCCGGCGCCTGGCGGGGGAACTGAAGGCGGCGGGAAGTGCGATCTCCGGCGCCGATCTCGCCGGCTACCGGGCCCGGATCCTGCCGCCCCTCGATATCGACTATCGCGGCCATCGCATCGCTGGCGTGCCCGGGCTCTCCGGCGGGCCGGCGCTGCAGCAGGTCCTCGCGGGCTTGGGCGAGCGGCCGGCCGGCGGCGCGGCGCCGGGGCCGGAGGACTACCGGGCCTATGCCAGGACCCTGCGCGCCGCCTATGCCGAGCGGCTGGCCAAGGCCGGGGCCGGGGATCAGCCAAGCGGGCCGGATGGGAGCGCGAGGGCCGGCTCCACCAGCCATCTCTCCGCCGTCGATCGCGACGGCATGATGGTGGCGCTCACCCAGACCCTGCTCTCGCGCTTCGGCTCCAAGCTCCTGCTGCCGGAGACGGGCGTGCTGATGAACAACGGGATGATGTGGTTCGACCCCCGGCCGGGCCATCCCAATTCGATCGGGCCGGGCAAGCGCCCGCTCGCGAATATGTGCCCCGTTGTGGCGGCGCGCGAGGGCCGGCCTTGGCTGGCACTCGGCGCCTCGGGCGGGCGCAGCATCATGCCGGCGCTGGCCCAGATCCTCTGTTTCCTCATCGACCACGGCATGGATCTGGAAGCGGCCTTCCACCAGCCGCGGCTGGACGAGAGCGGCGGCGGCACGGTGACGATCGATGCCCGGCTCGGGTCCGAGGTGGCCGCCGCGGTCGCGGCCGAGGGGCAGCCGGTCGAGATCGGCGAGACCCGCGCCTATCCGGTGCTCTTCGCCTCGCCCAGCGCCGTCATGCGCGAAGGCGGCCGCAATCTCGGCATGGCCGAGATCGCCTCGCCCTGGTCGGGGGCGGCGGCCGAGCAGGCCTGATAGCCGGAATACAACCCTGGGTTGGTGGGAGACCGGAGGGAACAAGGCTAAAACATTGACCATCTGCGCCGTCTCCAGGAGATGGTCATGGAGCGAGTCTCGAAGCTGATAACCTTTTTAGTTGTATTGCCCGGCTGCGCCACCCTCAGCCATGGCACGACCCAGCAGATCAGCATCGCAACCGACCCGCCCGGCGCCAGCTGCACCCTGACGCGCCAGGGCCTCGGCATCGCCACGGTCGATCCCACGCCGGGCATTGCCCTGGTCGAGCGGGGCGAGAGCGACCTGCTGGCGACCTGCAGCAAGCCGGGCTACAAGCCCGCGCATCAGTCGCTCGAATCCGATGTGTCGGTCATGACCTTCGGCAATGCGCTCTTCGGCGGCGTGATCGGCAGCTTCATCGACAGGAGCAACGGCGCCCGCTACGTCTATCCCGATGCCGTCGCGCTCGTCCTGACGCCGAACCCGGCGAGCGCACCGCCGTGACTCCCTTCCGAGAGCGCTTGACCGGATGCGGCGCGCCAAGCCACCTTCGCCGGCCTGACGCCAGAGGGGGTAAGCATGGCCCGCGCCCGAAGCCGGACGATCACGACACGGAAGACCAAGCCCAAGACCATCGTCCTCTATCCCGAGGCCGCCTTCGGCCCGGCGCTCAATTGCGTCGGCATCGCCCAGAAGCTTCGCGCCAGGGGCCACAACCCGGTCTTCATCTGCGATCGCGGCTTCAAGGGCGTGTTCGAGAAATACGGCTTCGAGGAGAACCACGTCGACATGTCCGGCGGCCTCTCGGACGAGGAGGTGGCGAAGTTCTGGGCCAATTTCATCGCGGGCCATTTGCCGCATTTCCGGCTCTCGCCCATCCGCCAGCTCGCCACCTATGTCGTGCCGGTGTGGGAGGCGATCGTCGACAGCGCCATCATCTCCCATGAAGGCCTGACCGCCCATCTCGAACGCATCAAGCCGGATGTGGTCTGCGTCGACAACGTCATCCTCTTTCCCGCCATCAAGGCCACGGGAAAGCCCTGGATCCGCATCATCTCCTGCTCGGAGAACGAGATCCCCGATCCGAACATCCCGCGCCATCTCTCCGGCTGCCACGAGAAGGACAAGGCGGGCTTCAAGAAGTTCGAGCAGCGCTTCCTGAAGCTGATCAAGCCGGCCCATGCCCGCTTCAACGAGTTCCTGGCGAAAGTCGGCCACGCGCCCTATCCCCTCGGCGAGTTCTTCGAGGCTTCGCCCCACATGAACCTGCTGCTCTATCCCAAGCCCCTGCGGTACAAGCGCCGCAAGCCCCTCAATCCCCGGCGCTTCCAGTATCTGGAGGGCTGCGTGCGCGATGAGGGGCGCTACGAGGTGCCGCGCTTCGCAGCGAATGAGGGCAAGTCCCTCATCTATGTGAGCTTCGGGAGCCTGGGGGCCGCGGATGTCGATCTCTACAAGCGGATGATCGCCCTCTTCGCGCGCCTGCCCTATCGCTTCCTCATGAATGTCGGCGACTATATCGGCGAATACCCGGCCCCGCCGCCCAATGTCCATCTCGCGAGCTGGTACCCGCAACCCGCGGTGATCCCGGAGGTCGACCTCTTCATCCACCATGGCGGGAACAACAGCTTCAACGAGGCGCTCTATTTCGGGAAGCCCGCGATCATCATGCCTTATTGCTGGGACGGCCTCGACAATGCGGCGCGCATCACCGATACGGGTTACGGCGCCGACCTGCTGCGCTACAAATGGAAGGATCGCGATCTGGCCTCGACCATCGAGCGCTTGCTCGCGGATGGAAAGATGGCGAAGCGCCTCGCGGCCCTCGGCCGGCATATGCAGAAGGCCCGGGGCACCGAGAAGGCGGCGGAGCTGATTCTGAAGGTAGCGGAGAAGGGCGCATGAGCCAGAGTTCGGCACCGCATATCAAGGAGGCGGCCAAGGCGGCGGGGCTCGCCGATTGGGGTCCGCAGCCCGATTCCATCGCGGGCAGCTCGGAATCGAGCGGGCGCCTGCTCTGGAAGCAGGATGAGGGCGGCGAGCGGGTGGTGGAATCCGGCCTCTGGGTCTGCACCCCCGGCTCCTGGCGTCTCTCTCTGCCGGGTGACGAGCTCTGCTATTTCCTCGGTGGGCGGGCGACCTATACCGAGCATAACGGCGAGACCATCGAGGTCGGCCCCGGCACGGTGGTCCATTTCCCCTCGGGCTGGACCGGGCGCTGCGACGTCGAGGCGACGCTGCGCGACACCTATATCCTTGTCCGCACGCCGCCGACCATCGACCGCGGCCCGGCGCCGGTCCTGCGAGGGCCGCAGCAGGCGGGCCCCCTCAAGGACTGGGGGCCCGTGCCCACCATGATCGAGGGGCAGTCGGTGACGGCGGGCATCCTGATGCACAAGGGGCCGGGCGGGCGGCGGGAGACGGGTATCTGGACCTGCAGTCCCGGCTATTGGGACTGCCATGTGGTGACCGACGAGTACTGCCATTTCGTCGCCGGCCGGGCGACCTACACCCATGAATCCGGCGAGGTGATCGAGATCGAGCCCGACACCGTCGCCTTCTTTCCGCAAGACTGGAAGGGGACCTGCCGCGTCCATGAGACGGTGCGCAAGGTCTATATGATCCGCTGAGCCCTTATGCTGCGGTGGCGAAGTGCCGCTGTGACCCTCTGGTTCAACTCTCTTTCCGTCCTGCCCGGGCGGCGAGGCGGCCGAAGAAGAGGTAGAGGGCGCCGCCGATGAGTGCGAGGATGCCGCCGGCGATCTGGAGCGAGGGCAGGCCCGAGAGCGGGCCGGCCACAACCAGAAGGGCCAAGCCTAGTACCAGGTCGAACAGAAGCAGAAGGCGGATCGTGCGGTAGATCGGCTCGCGGCTGGGAGGGGCGGGAGTCTTGTCCGGCATGGGCGGATCCTAACCCCGGGCTCCGTCAGGGGGCCAGGGGCGCGACCAAAAACCCCGCGGAATCTCGCCGATCTGCCTTGCGTCCTGGGGTCGCCTCCCTATATATCCCGGCGGGTCCAATGGTTTATGGGGATTGCCCGGGGTGCCGCGATGGGCGGGCTCTTTGGGCCATATCCGCCAGGAGAATGGGAAATATGAGCAAAGTCATCGGTATCGATCTCGGCACCACGAATTCCTGCGTCGCCGTCATGGAGGGCAAGGACGTCAAGGTGATCGAGAACAGCGAGGGCGCGCGTACCACGCCCTCCATGGTTGCCTTCGCCGATTCCGGCGAGCGTCTGGTCGGCCAGGCTGCCAAGCGCCAGGCCGTCACCAATCCCGAGAACACCCTCTTCGCCATCAAGCGCCTGATCGGCCGGCGCTACGACGATCCGATGGCGCAGAA
>DATFRE010000649.1:0-4615 GCA_035263545.1 Dongiaceae bacterium | reverse complement strand
GCCATCGCCGTGGTCGACGGGGTGGAGGGCGCGCTGCGGCATATCGCCCGCCACGGCTCGCGTCACACCGAGGCGATCATCACCGAGGACAAGGACGCAGCCGAGCGCTTCCTCGCCGAGGTCGATGCGGCGATCGCGCTGGTGAACGCCTCGACCCAGTTCGCCGATGGCGGCGAGTTCGGCATGGGGGCGGAAATCGGCATCGCCACCGGCAAGCTCCACGCCCGCGGCCCCGTCGGCGCCGAGCAGCTCACCAGCTACAAATACGTCGTCCGCGGCACGGGGCACACGAGGCCATAGATTTCTCACCCTCGTTGCAAAGCTGCCGCTGCGGTCCGAAAGCGCGAACTTCACCCGCCGGCCGTTCCTTCACTCGCCATGGCCCGGCCTGACCAAGACAAGCTCGGCCGCGACGGTAGAGGGTCGTCTCGCCGAGGAGAACGCCCCGCTAAGGCGGCAGGGGCGAGCCTTGGGATATCTTCCCGAGCTCGCTGAGATGCGACTGCATGATGTTCGTCGCCTTGGCGGCAAAATCCTGGAGCTTGGCATTGCCGCCATGGAGGCGGTAATCGACCTGGGTCCTGAGGGCGTCCTGGTGGGCGTCCATCTGCATCTTCAAATAATTGCGGTCGAAGTCGGCGCCGGTCGAGGCTTGCAGCGTGTCGATGAGCTGTTGATGCTCGGGATCGAGGCTCGCCGGCGGCGTCACATCGACCTTGGCCTCGACGAGCGCCTGTTTCAGATCCCGGCTGAGAGCGGCGTGATCGCGCACCACATGCTGGGCGAAGGCGCGAACCTGGGGATTGCCCGATTTGCGCAGCGCAAGCTCGCTCGACTGGACACCGAACATATCGCCCATGGCGGTGTCCTGCACATAGGAGGAGGCCTTCACCTCCGCCATCGCATCGCTCGAGGAGGGCGCGACGGTATCCGTCGCATTCTGCGCCCGGGCGGGAGGTGCTCCCAGGATCAGGCTCGCCAGAAAGGCGCCGCCAAGAATGGCTACCTGCTTCATCTTGCTCTCCGTCATGGATGCCACCGGAACGGCGGGCGCAGCAGAGAGGTTCCGTCAGCTGGCGGGGAATTGCCGATCATGGGCGCCTTCTCGGTCAGCCCAGTGGAAGATGCGCCGCGTAACGAAGAGATAGACGCGCTTGCCGGTGGCGAGCCAGATCCGTGCCGGCAGGGAGCGGTTGGCGAGGATGCTCTTTTCCCGCGCCGTCAGGGCCTCCGGGCAGTATTTGCGCTTGTGCTTCAGCAGATGGCGCAGATCCTCCCGCGCCGCCAAACGGAACAGGGGCCCGCGCCGGCGGGTAACCCAGGCCAGCTGGAAGTCGGTAACCGCGGGATCGCCCTCCGGCGTCACCAGCCAGTTCGGTTCTTTGGCCAGATCGTTATGGGCGATGCCGTGGCGATGGAGGGACACCAGCAGCTTGAAGGCGCGGCGGTAATAGGCGGGGTCGGTGGGCTTGGCGACCTGAAGCGGCGCACCCGGAATCCAGGAGCGGATCAGGACATGGCCCCGGGCGAGATGGAGCTGGGGCATGCCCGGGAAGCCCCTCAGCGCCTCGAGGGCCCGGATTTCATGGCGCTCGAGGAAGCGGGCCAGCGGGCTCGCCCACCAGCGCGCGCAGGAGGTGTCGCGCAGCACCCATTGCCCGGCCGGATCGCCGCCGGCGAAATGGCCGCGTTCGACGCGGCTGAACAGGTCCTGCTTCAGGATCGTCTCGCGCACCCAGTCCTGCATCACCCTTCCATCGCTTCCATCGCCTTCTCTCATGGCCGTGGGGGGCAAACTAGCGGCCCAGCCAAGCAGCGGCAACAAGCCCGCCATGCATCGGGTCGGCCGGCGGCCCGCCCGTCGGGGCTGGACGGCAACCGAAGCCCGACGGCTATACTCGCTGCCGGATGAAGGGGGAACGGGTTTCGGGCATGGCGCAGCGGATCGGCATACTGGGGGGCTCCTTCAACCCCGCCCATCGCGGCCATCTCGACATCTCGCTGAAGGCGCTCCGCCAGCTGGGTCTCGACCAGGTCTGGTGGCTGGTGAGCCCGCAGAACCCGCTGAAGTCGGCTGATGGCATGGCGCCCTTCGCCGAGCGTCTGGCCGCGGCCCGGCGCATGGCCCGCAATCCGCGGATCAGGGTCACCGATCTGGAACAGGGGCTCGGCAGCCGCTATACGGCGGAGAGCCTGAAGCTGCTCCGCCGGCGCTTCCCCGAGACCCGTTTCGTCTGGCTCATGGGCGCCGACAATCTGGCGCAGATCGCGCAATGGCGCGACTGGCAACAAATCTTTCACCTCGTTCCCATTGCGGTTTTTGCCCGCCCTTCCTATTGTTTTAAGGCACTTGCCGCCAAGGCGGCGCGGCGCTTCGCCCGGTACAGGCTCAAGGAGGGTGCGGGGCGAAGGCTGGCGACGTCGGAACCGCCCGCCTGGTTGTTCGTGCATGGCCGGCTGAACCCGATCTCGGCGACCGAGATCCGGCGGCGCCGGTCAGGAACCCGAGGCGCAACAACCAAAGGGTGACGCCCATCGCACGCAAAGCCAAGGCCGGACCGAAAGCCCCGGCCGCATCGAAGAAGCTCCTCGGCCTCATCGAAAAGTCGCTCGACGACGATAAGGCCGAAAACGTGGTCGCCATCGACCTCTCCGGAAAATCCAGCATCGCCGACTACATGGTCATCGCCAGCGGGCGCTCCGCGCGTCAGCTCGGCGCCATGGCCGACCATCTCGCAGTCAAGCTCAAGGCCCTCGGCATGGGACATGTCGGGGTCGAAGGCAAGGCCGGCGGCGACTGGATCCTGCTCGACGGCGGCGACGTCATCGTCCATCTGTTCCGGCCCGAAATCCGCCAGACCTATAATCTGGAGAAGATGTGGGGCATGGAACTTCCCGATCCGGAGCTCGCCCTCGCAGTGGGCTGATCGCCCGCGATAACCGCCGGGGTCTCGGCATCGGCCGCGGAACAGGCTCAACTCCGCGCAAACCGGCCGTCGCCTAGCCTTTCGAAAGCACCTCGCCCAGGCGGGACAGGAGCGCCTGTCGCTCGGCCCTGGTTTCGACCCGCACGCGCTCCCAGGCCGCACCGAGCCTCATATCGGCATGGAACCCGCTCGAATCCTCATGGAAATGGAGGAAGGCCCGGCCCTTGCGGTAGAAGACGCCGGGCCTGCGCTCGACCACGCCCTCGCCTTTGCGAATCTCGCCAAGCAATCCACCGAGGGCGCTCAGCGCTTCGGGGCCGGCATGCTTCATAGGGCGGAGCTTAGCGCAGCAATCCGCTGGTCAGCTGGACAATCGCGAGGTTGCGGTCGAGATAGATGCGCAGGGCCGAGATCTGGTCGCGCTTGTCGAAGAGGAACACGTTGCAGACCGGCAGGCTGAGCGGCCGGCCGCGCGGCGCCATGCCGAGCCATTGCTGGCGATGGGTGCCCTGCAGAACCATCTCGACGACGATGCTGCGATCCGCCACATGCTCCGCCAGCACCTCGATGGTCAGATCGGGGAAGGCACGCAGCAGGTCGCCATAGATCTGCCCCACCCGCTCGGCGCCGATATGGCGCGGGCCGCCAGCGAACTCGAGCGTCGGCTGGGAGCCGAAGGAGGCCAGGATCGCCGGCAGGTCATGGCGCCCCTGGGCCTCGAGCAGATTGCGCACGGCGGTGAGCCGGGCCGCGTCCGCCGGGTCCAGGCTCGAAAGCTTGACCAGATTTGGCTTCGGGGCCGGCGGCACCTGGATCACCGGCGGCGACGGTACAACCGGCTTCGGCGGTGACGGCTTGGGCGCCGCCGGTGGAGCCGCCTCGACGGCCGGAGCGTCGACCAGCCTGGGGCCGGGAATCTTTGGAGGCGGGGCCTTGGGGACCGGCTTCGGCGCGGCGGCCTTCGCTGCAGGGACCTTGTGAGCCGCTTTCGGTGGTGAGCTCTTCAGCGGCGTGACCTTGGGCTTTTTGGCGGTGCTCGGCTTGGCGGCCCGTGAGGGCCTTGCGGCGGCAACGGGCTTTCGCGCCGGCGGCTTATGGCCTGCCGGCTTCTTTGTTCCCGATTTATTCGCGTGTCCGCTCTTCGTCGCAGCCTTCTTGACGGTTGTGCCCATTCTTGTCCCCAGGCAGGGCGTTAGCCGCGTCGACGACGCCGGCGCTGGCCCCCTTCTTCGTCACCAGCCTGCAACACATCCTTGGGCGCTGGCAAGCGCACAACAGCCGAAAGATGCGGATAGGGCCGTGTTTTATGGGGAATCGCCATGGCTTCGACGAAATGCTCCTGGAATTTGGGCTCCACGGCCGTCTCGATCTTCTCCACCTGCTTGACGACCCGGGCGATTTCCGCCCTGGACTTCATGTTGAGCAGCGCAATTCGCGCCCCTGTTCCCGCTGCGTTCCCGGCCGATCCGACCTTGGCCAGGTCGCAATCCGGGATCATCCCGAGGATCATCGCGTATTTGACGTCGATATGGCTGCCGAAGGCCCCCGCCAGGGTAATGCGGTCGAGCTGGTCGATCTCCAGATGGTCCATGAGCAGCCGCGCCCCGGCATAGAGCGCCGCCTTGGCGAGCTGGATCGCGCGCACGTCGTTCTGGTGGATCACCAGCGCCGGCGGGCCTTCGTGCAGC
>DATFRE010000648.1:0-5476 GCA_035263545.1 Dongiaceae bacterium | reverse complement strand
TTCTCAGAATGTCGGACGAGACCGACCCGGAGGTGCCGACGCTCGAGGGGGCCTATTCCTGGTCCGGCGAGGATCGCGCCCAGACAATGGTGGCGCGCATCTGGGCCGATGCCGAGCGGCTCATCGGGGGCGCTTCGTAAGGGCCCCGCCGCGCCTGCCGCCTCAGGAATCCGGAACCTGCTTGTACTCGAAGGGGGTATCGCTCAGCAGCCAGAACTCGGCGATCTTGGCGTCGCGCAGCCGGTAGAAATACATGACCTCGGCGATGTAGCGCTCGCCCGTCTTGATCATTGTGCAGGCGAAGCCGAAGCGGATCGCGAAGGCATCCCGGTCGGCGACGATCTGGCGGATGTCGTATTGCGGATCGCCGTAGTTCTGCTGATCCCATTTCAGCCGCAGGAAGATATCCTGCCGTCCGATGGTCTGGCCGCGGTGATGGCCTACGAAGTCCGGCTGGTAGAAGCGCTCGACCGCCTCGGGCACGAAGCGGAACCAGACCTCCTCCATCAGGCGTTGGCCGAAAGCGCGGGTCTCGTCGGGCGTCATTGGCATGCTCCTGCGTGCGGGCGGCAAGCCTCCCTCCGCGCGCCGGGAGCGTCAAGGCAGCGGAGGCGAAATAGCGGCCTTGGAGGCGCCCGCGCCCCGCGATAGAATTTGACCAATCGTTCAGGTTCGTGAGGCGCGGCGGCCCCGGGCGGCCGGCCCTGCAAATGGGAGGTGGAGATGTCATTGCTGATCCGCGGCGGTACAGTCGTGACGGCCGATCAGAGCATTCGCGCCGATGTCTACTGCGCCGAAGGCCAGATCAAGGCCATCGGCGACAAGCTCGACGTGCCGGCCGGCACGAAGACCGTCGATGCCGGCGGGCAATACGTCATGCCCGGCGGCATCGATCCCCATACCCATATGGAGCTGCCCTTCATGGGCACGGTGGCGAGCGAGGATTTCTGCAGCGGGACCGCGGCCGGGCTCGCCGGCGGCACCACCATGATCATCGACTTCGTCATTCCCGCCCCCGACGTCTCGCTGCTGGAGGCCTATGAGCAGTGGATGGGCTGGGCGAAGAAGGCGGCCGCCGACTATTCCTTCCACGTCGCCGTCACCTGGTGGTCAGACAAGGTGCGCGAGGAGATGGGGGTGCTGACCACCCGCCACGGCGTCAACAGCTTCAAGCATTTCATGGCCTATAAAGGGGCCATCATGGTCACCGACGAGCAGATGCTGCAGAGCTTCCGGCGCTGCCAGGAGCTGGGGGCGCTCGCCACGGTTCATGCCGAGAACGGCGACCTCGTCTATTTCCTCCAGCAGGAGATCCTGAAGCAGGGCATCACCGGCCCCGAGGGCCATCCGCTCTCCCGCCCGCCCGAGGTCGAGGGCGAGGCGGCGAACCGGGTGATCCGCCTGGCCCAGGTGATCAACACGCCGCTCTATATCGTCCACAACTCCTGCCGCGAGGCGGTGGAGGCCATCACCCGCGCCCGCAACGAGGGCCAGCGGGTCTATGGCGAGGTGCTGGCGGGCCACCTGCTGATCGACGATTCCGTCTATCGCCATCCCGACTGGTCGACCGCGGCCGCCTATGTGATGAGCCCGCCCTTCCGCCCGAAGGAGAACCAGGAGGTGCTCTGGCGCGCCCTTCAGGCCGGCCATCTGCAGACCACGGCGACGGATCATTGCTGCTTCTGCGCCGATCAGAAGGCGATGGGCCGCAACGATTTCAGCCGGATCCCGAACGGCACCGGCGGGGTCGAGGACCGCATGGCCGTGCTCTGGACCCATGGCGTGGGCACGGGCCGGCTGACCATGCACGAGTTCGTCCGCGTCACCTCCACCAACGCCGCCCAGATCTTCAACATCTATCCGCGCAAGGGCTCGATCAGCGTCGGCGCCGATGCCGATATCGTGGTCTGGGATCCGAAGGCGACCCGCACCATCTCGGCCAAGACCCATCACCAGAAGATCGACTTCAACATCTTCGAAGGGATGAAGGTGCAAGGTGTCGCCAGCCACACCATCAGCCAGGGGAAGCTGGTCTGGGCCGATGGCAAGCTGAATGTCGAGAAGGGGGCCGGCCGCTACATCCCGCGGCCGACCTTCCCGCCGGTCTTCGAGGCGATCAAGCGCCTGAACGAGATCCGGGCGCCCAAGGCGGTGGTGCGCAAGGCAGCGGAGTAATCCGGCCCCTCCCCTCCGCCGCCGCCTTCGGCTAGTCTCGAGACTCGGCGGCCGCAAGAGTCGCCATGGGCGGGAGTGGGGGACTAGCGATGGATGAGCCGACGGGTGAGACCGTAACCGTGCGCGTGCTCGGGCCCCTGCCCGATCTGGATGCAGTCGTCTTCATTCGCAACAAGAACCGGGCCTTCGTCACCGGCCGCGGGCCGCTCGCGAGCGAAGTGACCAAGGGCGCCCAGCGTTTCATGCGGGTCGGGATGTGGGTCCTCCTCGCGGCAGGAATCGTCATCTGCCTCGCCGTCATCGCCATGGAGATCGTCGAGCGCCAGCAGCGCGCCGAGCTCGAGGCCTCGCTGCGCACGGTCGATGCCAAGGTCGTCGGCTGCGGGACCAATGACATCCCCTATTTGACCTATATTGCCGAGGGCAAGTCCTATCACCACTACACGCCCCAGACCCGCGCCGATATCTGCGACAACAGGAGCTGGCAGGTGACCTATATCGCGGGCAATCCGGACAAATGGGCGGTCGCGCCGGATAGCCCGCTGAATCCCTTCGAGGACGATATCGACGGGCTCTGGATCGTCGCCGGGCCCGCCCTCTTGTTCCTGGCTCTCTTCTACTGGTTCTTCAGCTGGCTCCAGAGCCGCCGCGTCGGCCAGGAGGCGCGGCTGACGAAGGATGGCGCCCTCGTCGGCGCCGAGCTGCAATCGATCAAATGGTATAGCGGCGGCGAGAGCAGCAATCCGAGCCTCCGGGTCGGGTTCCGGGTGACCCTGCCGGACGGACGCGTGATCGAAAAACGCCAGTCCTTCACCAATTTCGACCTCGACCGCAAGGCGCTGCCGCCCGAAGGCAGCAAGCTCTTGGTGCTGCGCGTCGACGACTCCCTGCAGCAGGTGCTGTAGAAGCTCATCTCAGTTCGGCACGTCCGCCGGATCGTTGAGCCGGCCCGGATTCTTCACCACCGCCCAGCGGCCGTCGACGGCGCCGCAGGCGACCGGCAGCGGGAAGAGAATCGGCAGATAGCCCGGCCGGTTCTTGCGGATCGGGCCGGTCGCCCAGAGCCGGGCCTGCTTGCCGCCCTCGCCTTGGGAATAGGCGATGGTGACGCCGCCGGCGAGCGCGAACTCCTCCGCCCAGTCGAGCCGGAAGACCGTCACCGGCCGGCTTTGCTCGTCCTGGCCCGTCCAGCGCTGGACCTTCGGCGTGGCCGGCTTGCCGGCTCCCGCATGGGTTTCTCCGTCCAGAGTGATGCCGAGCTGGGTCACCTTGGCGGGATCGGGAATGTAGCTGTCGCTGGGCTCGGGGCTGGTCCAGATTTCCAGATGATCGGCGCCGACCCAGGAGGCGGCCTTCGCCTTGTCCGGCCGCGAATCCCGGAGCTGGATGACGAGCGTCTGGGGCCCGGTGGCGAGGAAGCGAAGCTCGGCACTGCGCCCCGGATCGGCCTTGCCATAGACCAGGGACTGCCCCGCCGTATCAGCCGCGAGCCGCCCGGCGCAGCCGCCCAGGATCGTCCCCTCGGGAAAAATGCACCGGCTTTGTCGGATCCGTGCCGAAATTGGGCATGGGTACATCGATGCCGCCGAGGAAGCCGGATTTGGGCGGCGCTGCGATATCTTCATCAGGATATCGCCGATCGAACAGGAAGTGCGCAACATCAGCATGTTATGTTGGATTTCGAGCGAAGAAATGGCGGTGGGCACTCAAGGGGCACGCGCCGTGCAGGATTTCGGAGCCTCCGGCGCGCCGACTTGGGGTTGGAAAGTCGCCTGCCCAGGTGCCGGCGTCGGCAAGGCCGTTCTCCGCTGTGGCAGCCTCGCCCCTGGGCGGGCCGTAATCGCGGGCTGCAGCCGGGTCGAGCTAGCCATCCGACCCACAATTGCCGGGACGTCTTCGGTAAATACATTTTTGGCTGATAGTCCTGTCGCTGCGGCGGTGCTCCGGTTGATCTCGGTGCCGCCGCCACGACGGAGATCGGCAGGTTGAAGAGCTTGGCCAGCTCGATGGCCGAAAGCGGCGTTCGCGCATGCAGACGTCGACCGCCTTGGTAGGCTCGCTCATGGTCGAGACATTCATCGGATATTCGACCATAGGGACATTGCGCTCCATCATGCGCTGAGCGAGCTGCGTGGCCGACCAGGGATCGTAGGTCACCGCCTGAACCTCGAAGCTGGCGCAGCATTCGAGGATCGCTTCCTCGATCATCGAGAAGTCGGTCGTCTCGCCCGGCGTCTGTGTCAGCCAGCCGGAGGATATCCACTGCGCATAGACCGGCTGGTTGTCGACCCGAGCCTCGGGCAGCCAGGCGCGGCAGAAGACCGAACAGACCTCCTTGCCCTCCTCATTCTCCTCGGGAAACAGCAGCACCGGCGCGGTGAGGTCGATCTTGTTGGCGATGTCGAGACCG
Source organism: Dongiaceae bacterium (assembly GCA_035263545.1). Lineage (GTDB taxonomy): Bacteria > Pseudomonadota > Alphaproteobacteria > Dongiales > Dongiaceae > DASXQK01. Next base: position 891 of record DATFRE010000648.1, on the reverse strand, counting down.
AGGATGCAGGGCCGGCCACCGAAATCCTCGAGCCGCAGCCCTTCGAACTTGCAGGCGGTCCAATGGTCCGTGGCGAAGAGGGCCTGGTTGCCGGTGACCCAAATATTGAGGTGGCGGGTCTTGTAGACGGCCTCCTGGGCCGGATTGTTGCGGGCCTGGCGCGCGATCATGCGCACCTGCTCGGGAACAACCGTGGGGCCCCAGGATGGATTCGCCGTCACCAGCGTTGCTTCGGCGAACGGATTGTCGCCCTCATCGGCGGTGTAGAGCACGGCGAAGAAGCGCTCATCTTCAAGCGCCCCGGTCAGCACCTGATGCTGAGGTCCCAGATCTGCTTGCCGATGCCGGTGGTATTGGCGGTCGCCGTCGAGATCGAGATCAGCAGCGGCTGCAGCCGCTTGCCGAGCGCGGTCAGGATGATGTCATAGACGCGCGCGGTGCGATGGCTTCCGATCTCGTCGAGACAGGCGAAGTGGACATTGAGCCCATCGAGGCTTTTGGCGTCCGAGGACAAGGGCAGGAAGCTCGAGGCCGAGCGTGGCTGGAAGATCGCATGAACTGATTGTTCGATGCCGAGCCGCTGGCGCAGCGCCGGCGCCCGGCGCAGCATCTCCGCCGCGGTCGACCAGACGATCTTGCTTTGGTCGCGTGTGACCGCCGCGGCATAAGCCTCGGCGCCGCCCTCGCCCTCGGCAAAGGCGCAGTAGACGGCGAGCGGTGCCAGCCATGTGCTCTTGCCGTTGCCCCGCGGGACCCAGATGGAGGCTTGGCGGAAGCGGCGCCAGCCGGTCTCCCGCTCGACGAAGCCGAAGAGGTTGGCCGTCCAGCAGAGCTGCCAAGTCATCAGCGCGATCGGCCGATCGGCCAAGGGGCCCTTGATATTCGCCAGCT